>NZ_SCMZ01000012.1:0-90629 GCF_005503285.1 Sphingomonas sp. 2SG | reverse complement strand
GCAAGGGGGAGGGGGACCAGATGTCGTCGATCGGGGTATTGCGATGACCGTTATATCCACGTCATGCCGGACCTGATCCGGCATCCCGCTTCTTCGTGTCGTCGGAAGAAGCGGGACCCCGGGTGGAGCCCGGGGTGACGGAGCGGGTTTTGGACCGTCATCCGAACCATTCAGACGGCCATATGCGGTAGCCCTGCCCCGCAAGGGGGACGCCGCATATGGACCTGCAAGTGAGTCAGTCGCTCGCCAAATCACCCCCCGTCACCCCGGACTGGTTCCGGGGTCCACCCCGCGGCGAGGAGAGCGGCTTGAGGTGAGACCATCCTCTTGCAGTCCGGTGGACCCCGGAACCAGTCCGGGGTGACGGAGAGAATGTGGAAGCGGCTCGATCCTCACTGCCATCCCCCGGGCGGTGGGAAACCTTAGCGGCCGACCAGTTCCAGATAGGTGTCGAGCACGGTCTGGTTGGCGGTGTCCCAACGGTAGGTCGCGGCCCGCGCCAGACCGGCTGCGCCCATTCGCGCCTTGAGCCCCGGTTCGGTGACGATCCGCTCGATCGCATCCGCATAGCCGGCGATATCGGTCGGCTCGACCAGAAATCCGGTCACGCCATGCTCGACGAGATCGACCGCGCCCGTCGCCCGCGCCGCCACCACCGGCACGCCGGCGGCCATCGCCTCGGTGGTGACGTTGCCGAACGTCTCGGTCACCGAGGGATTGAAGAACACGTCCATCGATGCGACCGCGCGGCCGAGGTCGTCGCCCGACTGGAAGCCGGCGAAGATCGCGCCCGGCGCCTGCTGCGCGAACCAGTCCTGCGCCGGCCCCTTGCCGATCACCAGCACCTTGTGCGGCACGCCGCGGCGGGTGAGGTCCTTGATCACCTCCGCGAAGACGTCGAGCCCCTTTTCCTTGACCAGCCGGCCGAGGAAACCGACCGCGATCTCGTCGTCGCCGATGCCGAGCGCGCGCCGCCAGGCGAGGCTGCGCCGTTCGGGCACGAAGCGATCGTGGTCGATGCCGCGCGACCAGATCGTGATCGGCGTCGTCACCCCCCATTCGCGCAGCAGCGCGCCCATGCTGGGGCTCGGCGGCATCACCCGGTCGACGCGATTGTAGAAGCGTCGCATCAGCGCCTTGATCCACGGTTCGACGAAGCCGATCCGGTAATAACGGAAATAGGTCTCGAACCGGGTGTGGAAGGAGGCGAGGCTGGGGATGCCGTTGCGCCGCGCCCAGCTCACCGCGCCATGGTTGAGCAGGTCGGGCGCGGAGACGTGGACGAGATTGGGGGCGAAGGCTTCGAGGTCGGCGCGGGTTTTCGCGGGCAGATAGCGGCCGAGCAGATATTCGGCGCGGCCGCCCGGCATCGGGATCGCCGGCACCGAGACGAGGTCGCCGGTCGGCGGGAAGGCGGGCGGATCGATCGTCGGCGAATAGATGCGGACCGTGACGCCCTGCGCCAGCAGATGGGCGACGAGCAGGTTCAGCGCCTGATTGGCACCATCGCGCGTGTAATTGTAATTGCCGCTGAACAGCGCGACACGAAGATCGGAGGGTTGCATGCTGCCGCCGGCCATAGCGGCGCGATTGCGGCGTGACTATGTCGGCGGTTCAACAGCCAAGGGTGTCGCCGATGACCGATCTGTCCGCCTTTCCGATCACGCAGCGCTGGCCGGCGCAGCATCCCGAGCGCATCCAGCTCTATTCGCTGCCGACGCCCAACGGCGTCAAAGTGTCGATCATGCTGGAGGAGACGGGGCTGCCGTACGAGGCGCACCGGATCGACTTCGGCCAGGACGAGCAGAAGTCGGCGGCGTTCGTCTCGCTCAACCCCAATGGCAAGATTCCGGCGATCATCGATCCCGACGGACCGGGCGGAGCGCCGTTCGGCCTGTTCGAAAGCGGTGCGATCCTGCTCTATCTGGCGGAGAAGAGCGGACGGTTCCTGCCGGCCGACCCGGCCGGGCGGTGGCAGGCGATCCAGTGGCTGATGTTCCAGATGGGCGGCGTCGGCCCGATGTTCGGGCAGCTCGGCTTCTTCCACAAATTCGCCGGACGCGACTTCGAGGACAAACGGCCGCGCGATCGCTACGTCGCCGAGGTGGTGCGGTTGCTGGGGGTGCTCGACGCAGCGCTGGCGGGCAGGGACTGGCTGCTGGGGGCGGACTATTCGGTGGCGGACATCGCGCATCTCGGCTGGGTGAATGCTTTGGTCGGTTTCTACGACGCGGGCGAGCTGGTCGGGTTCGAGCGGTTCGCGAACGTGGCGGCGTGGCTCGCACGCGGGCTGGCGCGGCCGGCGGTGCAGCGGGGGTTGGCGATTCCGGGGTGATCTCGAGTGCGCCGCATGACCGCCCCCAAATCCTCCCCCTTGCGGGGAGGGGTATCGCATATGATTGCGGTGATGAGGTTCGATCGGTTTCCTCATCTAAATCGTCACCCCGGACTGGTTCCGGGGTCCACCGAGCCGCAGGGGAACGGTGTCGAATCAAGCCTTTCTCCTCGCCGCAGGGTGGACCCCGGAACAAGTCCGGGGTGACGGAACAAGCATGGAAGACGACCGGCCCGCACGAGCGTCCATATAACATAGCCTTCCCCTGGCGGGTGAAGACTTGGGCTCGTTCCTCCCACCGGTGTCCGCATGGCCCGACCCGAAATCTGTTCCCTTCCCGTTCTCTTTTGCCTATATCGCGCGGCATGGCGAAACCGCAGAAACGATATGTGTGCCAGGCGTGCGGATCGGTGTCGCATCGCTGGGCGGGACAATGTGCCGATTGCTCCGAGTGGAACACGCTGGTCGAAGAGGCGAGCGCGGTGGTCACGCCGTTCCAGGCCAAGCACGACCTGCGCACCGGCGGGCGATCGTTCGAACTGGTCGGGCTCGACGCCGATATCGTCCTGCCCGAGCGGATGGCGACGGGCATCGCCGAACTCGATCGCGCACTCGGCGGCGGCTTCGTCGAGGGGTCGGCGACGCTGATCGGCGGCGATCCCGGCATCGGCAAGTCGACGCTGCTGCTGCAGGCCGCCGCCAAGCTGGCGCTCGCCGGCAAGAGCGTCGCCTATGTCTCGGGCGAGGAGGCGACCGATCAGGTGCGGCTGCGCGCGCGGCGGCTGGGCATCGGCCATGCGCCGGTACAGCTCGCCGCGGCGACCTCGACGCGCGATATCCTGACGACGCTGTCGATGGGGCCGCCGCCGGCCTTGCTGGTGATCGATTCGATCCAGACGATGCATTCCGACCTGATCGAGGGCGCGCCCGGCACGGTGAGCCAGGTGCGCGCCTCGTCGCAGGAGCTGATCCGCTTCGCCAAGGAGCGCGGCACCGCGCTGGTGCTGGTCGGCCACGTCACCAAGGACGGGTCGATCGCCGGCCCGCGCGTGCTCGAACATATGGTCGACACCGTGCTCGCCTTCGAGGGCGAGCGCAGCCACCAATATCGCATCCTGCGCGCGATCAAGAACCGCTTCGGCGGGACCGACGAGATCGGCGTGTTCGCGATGCAGAGCGAGGGGCTGGCGGAGGTCTCAAATCCCTCCGCGCTGTTCCTGACGCAACGCGACGAGGGGGTGACGGGGACGACGGTGTTCCCCGCGCTGGAGGGGACGCGGCCGGTGCTGGTCGAGATCCAGGCGCTGGTGGTGCGGCTGGCGAGCGGCGCGACGCCGCGCCGCGCGGTGGTCGGCTGGGACAGCGGGCGGCTGGCGATGATCCTCGCGGTGCTCGAGGCGCGCTGCGGGCTGAGCTTCTCCAATGCCGAGGTCTATCTGAACATCGCCGGCGGCTATCGCGTGCAGGACCCGGCGGCGGACATGGCGGTGGCGGCGGCGCTGGTCTCGGCGCTGTCCGAGCGGCCGGTGGCGATCGACGCGGTCGCGTTCGGCGAGGTCGCGCTGTCGGGCGAGATCCGGCCGGTGGCGCATGGCGCGCTGCGGCTGAAGGAGGCGGGCAAGTTGGGGTTCGAGCGCGCGCTGGTGCCGGCGGCGGTGGCGAAGGAGGAGAGCACGCTGCGGATGACGGGGTTCCGGACGCTGGGCGAGTTCGTGGATCATATGCTGGGGCGGTGACGGAGGGGCTGCCGCTTCGTCCTCAAGCCAATCGACATTGAGGAGCCTGGTGAATTCCTCCCCCGCCAGCGCAGGGTTATCGCATATGGACGCTCGTGCGTGCCTGTCGTCGTCCAAGCCCACCCCGTCACCCCGGACTTGTTCCGGGGTCCACCCTGCGGCGAGGAGAAAGGCTTGATCCGGAACCATTCTCTCGCGGCCCGGTGGACCCCGGAACGGGTCCGGGGTGACGAATCTGATAAGGAAACCGATCGAGCCTCATCACCGCAGCCATATGCGGTAGCCCTGCCCTGGCGGGGGAGGAATTCTGCTGGACGCTGAATGTCGATCGATCCTGAACTTGTCTTTTCGCCGGGATGACGAAGTCGGGGGCGGGCTGACAGCAAGGGGGAAGGGCGGTCCACGACCACCAAGGACTAGCGCCCCCGCCCGCGCATCCCTATTCCCTTGGGCATGGCGCTGACCGCTCTCGACATCATCGTACTCGTCGCCGTGCTGGGCGCGGCGCTGCTCGGGCTCAAGCGTGGCTTCGTCACCGAAGTGCTGTCGCTGTTCGCCTGGGTGGCGATCGTCGCGATGCTCAAGCTGTTCCATGTCGCGCTTGCCGCCAAGCTGGCGGGCACGATCGGCACCGCGTCGGGCGCGGCGGTGGCGGCGTTCGTGGTGATCGCCGGCGGCACCTATGTCGGCGGCAAGCTCGTCGCCAATGCGATCGGCAAGCGTACCCGCCAGTCGATCCTGGGCCCCGTCGACCGCGCACTCGGCTTCGGCTTCGGCGCGCTCAAGGGGCTGATCATCGCCAGCCTCGGCTTCCTCGTCGCGGCGCTGCTGGTCGATACCGCGCGCGGCGGCCCGGCGCAGCGGCCCGACTGGATGACGCAGTCGCGCTGCTACAACCTGCTCAACGCGACCAGCGCGGGGATCGCCGATTTCGTCGACCGGCGGCGGCGCGGCCTGCCGGTGTTCGGCGCGCGCCAGAGCCTCCGGTCCGAAGCCTCCGACAATGCGAGCAGTTCACGATGAATGCGCCCCTCTACAATGCCGAGATCCTGCGGCTCGCGGCGTCGATCCCGCATCATGCGCGGCTCGACCATGCGCAGGCTACCGCGGAGAAGCGCTCGCCGATCTGCGGCAGCCGGGTGACGGTGGACGTCGGCGTCGGCGACGACGGGCGAGTGAGCGAGGTCGGGCTGCTGGTGCGCGCCTGCGCGCTGGGGCAGGCGTCCGCGTCGCTGCTCGCGCGCGACATCCTCGGCAAGACGCCGGAAGAGCTGGCGGCGGCACGCGATGCGCTGACCGCCTGGCTGGCGCGCGAGGGCGACATGCCCGACTGGCCGGGGCTCGACGTGTTCGCGCCGGCGCTCGATTATACCGCGCGGCATCCGTCGATCCGGCTGGCGTTCGAGGCGGCGGCCGAGGCGGCCTTCGCGGCGCGCGAGGCGCATGCCGATGCATGAGGCGGCGGCCGGCGCGTCGATGCTGCGCGACGGGGTGATCCTGCTGGGGTTCGGGCTGGGCTTCGTATTGCTGTTCCGGCGGCTCGGCCTGGGTGCGACGCTGGGCTTCCTCGTCGCCGGCGCGGTGGTCGGGCCGCATCTGCTCGGCCTCGTCGGCGATGCCGAGGCGAAGATCGGGGTCGCCGAGCTCGGCATCACCTTGCTGCTGTTCATCGTCGGGCTGGAACTCAATCCGACGCGGCTGTGGCGGATGAAGCAGGAGATCTTCGGGCTCGGGCTGATCCAGGTGGTGGTGTGCGGGCTGGCGATCACCGCGGTCGTCTGGGGCGCCGCGCATTTCTCGCCGACCGCGGCGCTGGCGCTGGGGCTGCCCTTGGCGCTGTCGTCGACCGCGCAGGTGCTGCCGCTGCTGCAATCGTCGGGGCGGTTGCGCACGCCGTTCGGCGAGCGGGCATTCTCGATCCTGCTGTTCCAGGACCTGTCGATCGTGCCGCTGATCACGATCGTCGCGGCGATGAGCCGCAACCCCGCCGATGCCGGCGGACCGCCGGGCTGGCTGCTCGCACTTTATACCGTGGGCGCGGTGGCCGGGCTGATCCTCGTCGGCCGGTTCGTGCTGCGGCCGCTGTTCCGGCTGATCGGCAATCTCGGCGAGCGCGAGATGTTCGTCTTCGCCGCGCTGTTCACCGTCATCGCCAGCGCGGCGGTGATGGAGGCGCTGGGGCTGTCGACCGCATTGGGCGCGTTCATCGCCGGCGTGATGCTCGCCGACAGCCCGTACCGGCACGAGCTGGAGGCGGATGTCGAGCCGTTCCGCTCGATCCTGCTCGGCCTGTTCTTCCTCGCGGTCGGCATGATGCTCGACCTGCATGCGATTTCCGAACGGCCGCTGTTCGTGGCGAGCATGGCGCTGGCGCTGATCGCGACCAAGACCGCGGTCATCATGGGGATCGGCCTCGCCTTCAGGATGACGTGGCGCAGCGCGCTGGCGCTCGGCGTGCTGCTCAGCCAGGGCGGCGAGTTCGGCTTCGTGCTGTTCGCGCAGGCGCAGCAGGGCCTGCTCGTCGCGCCCGAGGCGGCGAGCCTGTTCGGCGCGATCATCACCGTGTCGATGGCGACGACGCCGTTCCTGATGGGCGCCACCCGCCGCTTTCGCGAGGAGCCGGTCGCCAAGGACCAGGCGCGCGACGGGCCCAAGGCCGACGGCGCCAATGCGATCATCGTCGGCTATGGCCGGTTCGGCCAGACGGTGGGGCAGATGCTGCTCGCGCAGAAGATCCCGGTGACGCTGATCGACCGCGATATCGAGATGATCGACATCGCCGGCGAATTCGGCGCCAAGGTCTATTACGGCGACGGCACGCGGCTCGACCTGCTGCGCCAGGCCGGCGCGGCGGAGGCGGAGCTGATCCTGTTCTGCATCGACGGCGACCAGATCGAGCCCGATACGCTGGAGGGAGTGCACGAGGCGTTCCCCGATGCCGCCATCTACGTCCGCGCGTTCGACCGGCGCGCGCTGGTCAAGCTCAAGAAGTCCTCGGGCGTGTTCGTCGTGCGCGAGGTGCTCGAATCGGCGGTGAAGATGGCGCGCGTCGCGATGCGCGACCTCGGCATCGCCGGCGCCGAGATCGATCGTGCCGAGGAGGCCTATCGTGCGCGCGACAAGGAACGGCTGCGCATCCAGATCGAGGCGGGGGATATCCGCGCGGCGCGGTCGATGGTCGCCGAGCAACAGCCATGGGGGAATGATCCGCGATGATCGTGGCGATACTGGCGGCGCTGTCGGGCGCCATCGCGGTGGCGGCTGGGGCATCCGGCGCACATTGGGCGAACGGTCCGGCGGTCGATTGGCTGAAAACCGGCGGTCAGTATCAGATGATCCACGCCATCGCCGCGCTGGTCGCGTTGCGCGTCGAGGCGCGCGGGCCGGCGTGGCTGTTCGTCGTCGGCGGCGCGATCTTCGCGGGGACGCTGTATCTGATGGCGCTGGGCGCGCCGCGCTGGTTCGGCGCGATCACGCCGATCGGGGGAGCGCTGCTGATCGGCGGCTGGCTGTGGCTGGCCTGGTCGCTGCGCGGCGCCTGACCCGTCAGAGCAGTGGCCGGCCGCGCGCCGGGTCGTAGCGGACGATCTCGCGCAGCGTGACCAACGTCTCGAACTGCAGCACGGCGTCGTCCGCCGCCAGCATCGTATCGGCGAAATGCTGGTAGGCCGCGATCGTCGGCACCGCGACGATCAGCAGGAAGTCGGTGCGGCCGGTGACGTTCCAGGCGCCGATCACCTCGGATCGCGCCTGCATCCGCTGCGCGAAGGCGGTTTCGGTGCGCAGGTTGCTCTGGTGGAGCTGGACCAAGACGTGGATCGTGATCGACGGGGTGAGCCGGGCGGGATCGATCACCGCGACATCGGCGACGATCACCCCGGTGCTGCGCAGCCGTCGCAGCCGCCGCAGGACGGCGCTTTCGGATAGCCCGACGCGGTCGGCGAGCGCCCGCGCCGGCAGCAGATTGTCGCGCCGGACGAGGTCGAGCAGCCGATGGTCGAAGGGATCGAGGGCGACGGTTTCGGTCATGATCGGTCAGATTATGCCGCGATCCGCCGCGCGATGCCAGATTAGGGCGACCGCCGTCGCCCGACCGCCGCTAGAAGGTCGCTATGGAGACCCGATACCCACCCGGCGCGGGGCACCGCCTGCTGCCCTATGCGGCGCTCATCACGTCGATCATGACCTTCTGCGTCGGCACGTCCTTCGCCAAGCGGCTGTTCCCGCTGGTCGGCGCCGAGGGGACGAGTGCGTATCGCGTCGGCTTTTCGGCGATCGTCCTGCTCGTGGTGGTGCGGCCGTGGCGATTCGGACTCGCGCGGGCGGATGCGGCGCGGATCGTCCGCTACGGCGTCGCGCTCGGATCGATGAACCTGTGCTTCTACATGGCTTTGCGCACGCTGCCGCTCGGCCCGACGATCGCGATCGAATTTCTCGGGCCGCTGGCGGTATCGCTGTTTCACGCGCGGCGGGCGGTGCATGTCGCGATGGCGGCGCTGGCGGTCGCGGGGCTGGCGTTGCTGCTGCCGCTGCGCGTCGGCACGCAGGCGCTCGATCCGGTCGGCATCCTGTTCGCACTCGGCGCGGCGACCGGCTGGGCGTGCTACATCGTCTTCGGCAAGCGGACCGCGCATCTGCCCGCGGGACAGGCGGTGGCGTTCGGCATGGCGAGCGCGGCGCTGCTGGTCGTGCCGATCGGCGTCGCGCAGGCGGGGACGGCGCTGCTCACCCCGGCGTGGCTCGGGCTGGGGCTGATCGCAGCGCTGCTGTCGAGCGCCATCCCCTATTCGCTGGAGATGATCGCGCTCAAACACATTCCGGCGCACAGCCTCGGCGTGCTGCTGAGCCTGGAGCCGGCGGTGGGGGCGGTGGCGGGCGTGGCGCTGCTCGGCGAGACGCTGACGCCGGCGCAATGGGGGGCGATCGCGATGGTGATGACCGCATCGATCGGCATGATCGCGGCGAGCGATGCGCCGGGCGATAGGCCGGGTCCGGATTTTTGACTGGGGGGTGAAGCGATGGCCGAGATGAATGAAGCCGAGGACGCGCGCCTCGCCGCGTTGCTGGCGGCGGAGGACCGGGCGCTGGCGCTGCTCGAGATGATCGAGGCGCGCGGGCTGATCCGGCCGGGACGCAGCGAGCGCGAGATCGAGCAGGACATCCGCGGCATCGCGCGCGACGCGTTCGGAGTCGAGCGCGACTGGCACAAGCGCATCGTCCGCGCCGGACCGAACACGCTGGCGATCGCCGCGGACAATCCGCCGATCGTGACGGTGCAGCCGGACGATATCGTCTTCGTCGATCTCGGCCCGGTGTTCGGCACCTGGGAGGCGGATGTCGGGCAGAGCTATGCGGTCGGCGACGATCCCGCCAAGCAGGCGCTCGTCGCCGAACTGCCGCGCCAGTTCGCCGCGATCGCGCAGCGGCTGGCGGCGGAGCCGGACATCACCGGCGCGGCGCTCTACGCATATGCCTGCGCCGGCGCGGCGGCGGCGGGCTATCGCTTCGGCGGGCGGATCGCCGGGCATATCGTCGCCGAATTCCCGCACGCGCGGCTGCCCGGCGAGCGGCAGGCGCATCATATCAGCCCGGCCAATCCGTTGCCGCTGAGCGATCCCGACGCCTTCGGACGGCGGCGCCACTGGATCATCGAGGTGCATCTGGTCACCACCGACGGCGCGTTCGGCGGCTTCTACGAGCGTCTGGCGCGCGGGTGAGCGGTGGGGGGCTGAGATGCGGACGCGGGTGAAGATCTGCTGCCTTGCCTTGCCTCGCCCGCCGGATCGCCGCCGATCGTTCGAAGAAGGAATGTTTCGCGCAGAGGCGCGGAGACGCGGAGGAGTAGCGCGTGAGGCAATCTCACCCGCGATCTCTACGGCGCGCGGGGCGCAACGTCGCGAGGTCGAACGCAACATCTCTGCGTCTCTGCGCCTCTGCGCGAAACCCGATCACGTCGTGGCCGCGCTGACGGGGATCGCCTTCGCACTCGGGAGAGATCGTCATCCCGGCGAACGCCGGGACCCATGGACACGCCGCGTCGGCGGTGATGCGAGGCGTATCGGGACCGTACCCCGGCCTTCGCCGGGGTGAATGCGGCGTATTACGGGGGCTATCGCATATGGCGGCGGTGAGGGACTCGATCGGTTTCCTCATCGAATTCGTCACCCCGGACTGGTTCCGGGGTCCACGGTGCCGCAGGAGAACGGTGTCGAACCTTTCTCCTCGCCGCACGGTGGACCCCGGAACCAGTCCGGGGTGACGGGGTGAGAGTGGAAGACGACGGGCTCGCAGGAACGTCCAAAGGCGATAGCCCTGCGCGCCGGCCTCACCCGGCGCAAAGTTTTTCTTCGCCCGTCGTCATGGGCTTATTCGGCTATGCTGCGCTGCACGCGCAACAGCGCACCGAATACGGACCAGTATAGGGGGTCGATCGTGACGATTATCAGCGAACTTCTGCTCGCGGCGAGTTCCGCCGCGCTCGCGGCGCAAGCCGCTCCCGCACCCGCCCAGCAGGACCAGCCCCCCGCGGTCGCCGAACCGGCGCAGGCTGCGCCCGTCGCCGACGCCGCGGCGCAGCCCAACGAGGGCGACGACATCATCGTCACCGGCACCCGCAGCGCCGGGCGCAGCCGCCTCGATAGCGTCGCGCCGGTCGACGTGCTGAGCGGCGCCAGCCTGCAACGGCAGGGGACGACCGAACTGGCGAGCGCGCTCGCCGCGATCGCACCGTCGATCGACTTCCCGCGGCCGTCGGCGACCGACGGCACCGACGCGATCCGCCCGGCGACGCTGCGCGGCCTGTCGCCCGACCAGACGCTGGTGCTGATCAACGGCATCCGCGCGCATGCCTCGTCGCTGGTCAACACCAACGGCAGCGTCGGTCGCGGTTCGGCGGCGGTCGATCTCAACACCGTGCCGACCGTCGCGCTCGACCGGATCGAGGTGCTGCGCGACGGCGCCTCGGCGCAATATGGCTCGGATGCGATCGCCGGCGTCATCAACCTGCGCCTGCGCGAGGCGCGCAGCGGCGGCGGCGGCTCGGTCACCTACGGCTTCTACGACACGCAGGTCGACACCGCCAACAACCGCCGCGAGGTGAAGGGCGAGCACGCGGTCACCGCCACGGCGTGGCAGGGGATCGGCTTCGGCGACGACGGCTTCATCACCGTGTCGGGCGAATATACCAAGCGCCAGCCGACCAACCGCGCCGACATCGACACCCGCGTCTCGCCGCGCCGCGTCACCGGCCGCTACGGCGATCCCGAGGTCGAGCAATATACCGGCTTCGTCAACGCCGGCACCTCGCTGACCGATAATCTCAAGCTCTACGCCTTCGGCGGCTATCAGGATCGCGACAGCCGCAGCGCGGCCTTCCCGCGCCTGACTAGCGCCGCGACGACGCTGGCCGGCTATTCGAATCAGGGGGGCTTCGCCTTCCTGCCGATCATCAACACCAAGTCCCGCGACATCAACTCGGCGGTCGGGCTGCGCGGCACCGTGTCGAATTTCGATATCGACCTGTCGCTCAGCTACGGCCGCAACAAGATCGACTATCGCACGCTGAACTCGGCCAATTATGCGTACGGCAGCACGACGCCGCGCAATTTCTACGACGGCGCGACGATCTACGACCAATATGTCGCCGGCCTCGACGTCACCCGCAAGTTCGACGTCTTCCAGTCGCTCAACGTCGCCTTCGGCGTCGAGGGGCGACGCGAGGGCTATAAGATCACGCCGGGCGAACAGGCCTCTTATGGCTATCCGGCCACCGGGACGGTCACCGGCGCCGCGGCGAACGCGACGCCGGGCGCGCAGGGCTTCGGCGGCTTCTCGCCCCTCAACGAGACCAAGCGCAGCCGCCGCAACGGTAGCGCCTATCTCGACCTCGAGGCGCAGGTGACCGACCAGTTCCTCGTCGGTCTCGCCGGCCGGTTCGAGGATTATTCCGACTTCGGCTCGACCGCGACGGGCAAGGCCTCGGCCCGCTACGACATCACGCCGTGGTTCGCGCTGCGCGGCACCGCCTCGACCGGCTTCCGCGCGCCGTCGCTCCAGCAGCAATATTTCACCCAGATCGCCTCGGTCGTCACCAACGGCGTGCCGGTGCTGACCGGCACCTATCCGTCGACCAGCCCCGTCGGCACCGCGCTCGGCGGCCTGCCGCTCGAACCCGAAAAGTCGACCAATTTCTCGGCCGGCACGGTGATCCGCGCGGGCGGGTTCGACTTGACGATCGATGCCTATCGCATCCATATCCGCAACCAGATCGGCCTGTCGGAGAATATCACGACCTCCGCCGCCCAATCGGTGGCGGTCAACACCGCGATCGCCAGCCTGCTCGCGTCGACCAATACCGGCGCCGCGGCGGCGCGCTTCTTCATCAACGGCCTCGCCTCGACCACCAAGGGCATCGACGCGGTCGCGCATTACCGGCTGGCGACCGACACCGTCGGTGCCTTCGACCTGACACTGGCGGGCAACGTCAACAAGGTCGACGTGACGCGGGTGCCGACCTCGACCGCGACGCTCAACCCGGCGCCGACGCTGTTCGCGCGCAGCCGCATCCTGACGCTGGAACAGGGCACGCCGGGCGAGAAGGTGACGGGGCAGATCGACTGGTCGCTCGACCAGCTCGGCGCGCTCGCCCGCGTGACCTATTACGGCGACGTCAACCAGCCGGGGACGCTGGTCAGCGGCGACGTCCACACCGGCAAGCACGCGATCACCGATTTCGAACTGCGCTACGCCACGCCCAAGGGCGCGCAGATCGGGCTCGGCGTCAGCAACCTCTTCGACGTCTACCCCGACCGGACGATCGCGGCGAACAATTCGACCGGCGTGCTGGGCTTTCCGTCCTATTCGCCGTTCGGCTTCAACGGCCGCTATCTCTACGCGCGCGCCGGCCTCAACTGGTAGAGGGCAGGGGGCGGGGGCTACAGGCCCTCGCCGCCCACCCATTGCGCATTGGCCAGCCGCCGCGCGAGCGTCCAGTTCTGCTGGCGGATGTCGGGCACCGCGACCACCTCCCACAGTCCGCCGCGCGTCATCGGGCCGATGCAGAACAGGCGCGGATCGGCGATCCCGTCGCGGCCGATCACCTGCGACTGCGCATCGACGTCGAGCCCGATCCGCAGCGGGTCGGGCCGGATCAGCCCCTGGTCGAGCAGGTCGCGCAGCAGCGGTTCGTCGGAGCGCATCAAATCGCCCTGCGGCCCGGTGCAATTGACGATCCGCGCCACCCGCGTCTCGACCCGATCGTCGGACCCGCGCGACCGCCAGCACAAGCGCGCGCCGCTGCCGTCCGCACTCGCCCCGACCAGCTTGCCCGCGGTGAAGCCGAGCCGTCCGGCCGTACACAAAGCGTCGACCCGCGCCGCCACCGCCGGCGCGAGCCGATGGCGATGCACGTCCCAATAGGGCCGCAGGTGGCGCAGGAACCGCGCCCGCGTCGCGGCGTCCGCCGCTCCCCACATCATCTGCGTGATCGGCCGCAGCTCGTCGACCGCGGCGCGCCAGCCGACGGTCGCGGCGCGGTCCCGGACATGGCGCACCAGCCGCGACAGCGTCCCCGCCGGTCGCTCGCGGAGGCCCGGCTGCGGCGGCGTATCGGCATGCGGCCGCGGCACCAGCCCGCGCCGCGAGATCGCGACCACGTGCCCGCCGAACCCCGCCGCCTCCAGCAGCAGCGCCGCGTCGATCGCGGTCAGCCCGGTGCCGATCAGCACCACCGTGTCGTCCGGCCCCAGCCCCTCGGTGATGTCGCCCGCCCACGGATCGGCGCGATAGCAGCCCGCCGGCAGCACCGCCGGGTCGAGGCCGGGCGGGGTATGCGGCGGCAGGTTGCCGATCGCCAGCACCGCGACGTCGGCGGCGATCGCCGCGCCGGTGTCGAGCGTCAGCGTCACCCCCTCCGCCCCGCGCGCCAGCGCCACCACCGCGCCCTCGACCAGGGCCAGCCGGCCGGGGTTCGCCGCCACCGCCGCGTCGAGCATCTCGCGCAGATAGGCGCCATAGATCCGCCGCGAAACGAAGGTCTTGGCATCGCCCAGCGCCTTGCCCTCCAGCCAGCGGACGAAATGGCCGGGATCGTCGGGCAGCGCGCTCATGTTGCCGGCGCGGACGTTGAGCAGATGCTCCTCGTGCGCCGCGCTATAGGCGACGCCGCGCGCCATCTGCGCCGGGCGGCGCTCGATCAGCGTCGCGCGGGGTCCGTCGTGGCGCATCAGGTTGATCGCGAGCAGCGTCCCCGAAAAGCCGCCGCCGATGATCGCGACGTGATCGCCGGCTCTGGTCGCGTCGGTCGTCGCCGTCACTGTCACTGGCACTGGCCTGTCTCCTGCAAGCCCGCCCCCTAATCCTTGTGTGCCATCGCGGCAACGGGCGGGCGGTGGACATCGCCGGGGACGGTGGCCATGGTGGCGGCGGTCGGGACGAGCGAACGGAGCAGGAATCACGCGGATGACGGTGACGACGGATGACGGGGTGCGGGCGGGCGCAGGCGGCGCCGTGCAGCGTCGCGCCGGCCGGCCGAGCCGCAAGGAGGCGCAGGCGATCGAGGCGCTGATCCTCGACGGTACGATCGCGGCGATGCGCGACGCCCGCTATGCGACGCTGTCGATCGATGCGCTGGCGCAGGACATCGGCGTCACCAAGCAGACGATCTACCGCCGCTTTCCCAGCAAGGACGCGCTGATCGACGCCGCGATCCGCCACAAGATGGACCAGATCCACGCCTTCGCCCGCGACACCGCCGACAGTGTCGCCGAACCGATCGCGAGCCTGCGCACCTTCGCCCGCCACATGTTCGACATGATGCTCAAGCCCGAAAACGTCGGGCTGGCGATCTTCATCGACCACGCCTCGCTGACCGACGCCGCCTTCGCCCGCCGACGCCAGCAATGGCACGTCATGCTGATGGCGCCGATGAAGAGCGCGATCGCCACCGCGCAGGCACAGGGCCTGCTCGACGCGGGCGATGTCGAGGGGAAGGTCAACATGCTGTTCGACCTGCTCGCCGGCCCGGTCAACCGCATGCGCTACAGCGTCGCGCCCGACGTCGCGCTGGAGGGATTGTGCGAGGATCAGGCGTTCGCCGCGCGCTTCGACGTCTTCCTGCGTCTCTACGCGCCGGTGTTGCCGGCATGCTGCACCGCAAAATAAAAAGGAACCGGTCAGTATTGTAATCGTTCGATACCTGCCTCTATGGGCTCGCGACGCCCGCGCCGACACCGTTCGTCGCCGCGCCCGTCCAGTCTGTCTCGTGTCGAGTGATGAACCGCATGACCACCGCCGCCCTGCCGTCCGACGTGCTCACCGAACGCGGTTTCGTCGCCGCGATCGACGCGGTGCTGCCGTCGCTCCGGCGGTACGCCCGCCATCTCAGCCGCGATCAGGGTGACGGCGACGATCTCGTCCAGGAGACGATGGCGCGCGCCTGGGCGGCGCGCACCCGCTTCCAGCCGGGCACCAATTTCCGCGCCTGGCTGTTCCGCATCCTGCGCAACCTGTTCCTCAGCGACCGCCGCCGCGGCGGCCGCAGCGTGTCGTGGAACCCCGATATCGACGACGACCGGCTGGTGACCCCGGCCGATCAGGAATCGGGCGTCATGCTCGCCGACCTCGACGCCGCGCTCGACAGCATCACCCCGGGTCAGGCCGAAGCGCTGGTGCTCGTCGCACAGGAGGGCCTGTCCTACGAGGAGGCCGCGATCCGCCTCGGCGTGCCGATGGGCACGGTGCGCAGCCGCGTCTTCCGCGCCCGCGCCGCGGTGATCGACCGTCTCGCCGGCACCGCGCCGACCCCGGCGACGCTCCCGCCGCCGGCGGCGATGGGCGAGGGCTACCGCCGCTGGAAGCACGCCGGCACCGGCATGATCGGCTAGCGCCGGATATTCAGGGAATTCCGCCCCCGCCAGGGTAGGGCGATCGGATAGGGCAGACCGGGAGATGCACCCACATCTTCCGTCACCCCGGCCTTGCGCCGGGGTCCCGCTTCTTCTCCGCGCCGTCCGGAGAAGCGGGACCCCGGCTCGAGGCCGGGGTGACGGGCGGATCTGGCAACAGGTTCGCTTCGTACATCGAACCCTTGCCTCCTCAACCCGCCGCGGCATCGCCGAGCTGCGGCGGCACCGTCACCCATTCCACCCGCTGCGGCACCGTCCCGAGTTCGATCCCCTCGTCGCGCATCCGCCGCAGCAGTGTCAGCAGCACGTTGCTGCGCGCCTCGCCGGTGCTGCGCGGGCTGGCGACGTGCGCGAGGCAGTTGAACAGGATGCGGCCGTCGCCGATCCCGTCGATCAGCACCGCCGGCGCCGGCGCGTCGAGCACCATCGGCTCGGCGACGAACGTCTCCAGCACGATCGCCCGCACCCGGTCGGCATCGCTGGCGATCGGCACCGAGAAATGGATCTGGATCCGCCCCATCGGCCCGGCGAGCGTCTTGTTGAGCACCGATTTGGTGATCAGCTCCGAATTGGGCACGATCAGCGTCGAATGATCCGCCAGCTCGATCTCGGTCGAGCGCACGCTGATCCGCTTGACGTCGCCCTCGTCGGTGCCGACGCGGATCAGGTCGCCGATCTTGATCGGCCGCTCGGCGAGCAGGATCAGCCCGGAGACGAAGTTGGAGGTGATCGCCTGCAGGCCGAAGCCGATGCCGACCGACAAAGCCGACAGCAGCAGCGCGATCCGCTCCATGCCGATGCCGAGCGAGGCGAGCGCCCATACCACCGCCAGCGCGATCGCCAGATAGCGCGCGACCAGCCTGATCGAGTTGCGCACGCTGCTGTCGAGATCGGTGCTCGGCAGATAGCGATGGTCGAGCCAGCCGGTGAACTGCCGCACCAGGAACAGCCCCAGGGCGAGCACCGCGACGAAGCGGATGATCGTCCCCGGCGAGATCGCGATGCCGCCGACCTCGACACCGCGCGCCAGTCCGCCGACCCGGTCGAGGAACGAGCCGAAGCCCGCACCGAACGGATAGAGCAGCAGCCCGAGCGCGACGACGATCACCGCCAGCCGCAGCACCGCCGACAGCAGCACGCCGAACTGGTCGACCGCGCTGCCGCTGATCCCCATGCCGTGGCGCAACGTCAGCCCGACGCGGCCGTCGCGCTGGAACAGGCTGGTCGCGACATCGTCGATCACCACCATCAGCAGATAGGTGCTCACCCCCAGCAACGTCGCCCAGATCACCGCCTGGGTGATCGTGATCGCCAGCCCGACATAGCCGATCAGCAGCGCCAGCCCCGCGCCGGCGACGATCAGCCACACCGCCAGCGTGATCGCGCCGACGCCGGCACTCGCCGCCGCCTCGGCCTCGCTCTCGCCGTCCGCCGCCTCCGCGGCGCGAAGCCGGCCGATGATGACGAGCGTCCCCGCGATCAGGATCAGGTGGACGATCACCTCGACCACCTGCGTGCCGAGCAAGGCGGTCGGGCTGACGCCGGCGGTGGTGTTGAACGCATTGGCGAGGATGACGACGAAGGTCAGCGTCGCGAACGCCCACGCCACCGGTCGCAGCGCGGTCGCGGTGGCATCGGTCAGCGTCGTCACCCGCCACGACGGCTGCCGTGCCATCAGGAAGGCGGCGCCGACCGCCGCGGTCAGCCCGCTGAACGCCGCGGCGATCACCAGCGCGTCGGCGAGCGCGTTCCACGCCGGCGCGAGCAGCGCCGACCAGCGCAGCCCCTGCACGAACAGGAAGGCGGCGGCCATCGGCATCGTCGTGCCGACGAACACCCGCCACAGGGCATTCGCAGACCGCCGCACGCGATGCCCCGGCGCATCGGCGATCAGATAGCGCTGGCCGATCCGGCGCAGGAACTGCCGCACCGGGATCAGCATCACGAGCGCCAGCAGCGCGCCGAGCAGCGCGCCGATCGGAAACCCCCGGCGCAGGCCGGTATCGATCTGCGCCCATTCGCGGCTGAGGAAGGTCGACACGCGCCGGCTGTCGCGCGGCAGCGCCGCGAACATGTCGCTCCAGAAATGCGGCGACAGCGGGGAGGGGGTCCGCACGGCGATCCGCTGGTTGATCTCCTCCGCCTGCGTCTCGTCGATCTCGGTGACGAGCTGCCCCGCCTCGACCGCGACGAGCTGCCCGCGCTTCACCTTCGAATCGAGCGCGCTGCGCGCCTGCGCCAGGGCGCGCCGCTCGGCGCGGATGTCGGGCGCCTCGACCACGCCGGCGACCGGCGGCCCGAGCCCGGCGATACGCGCATCGACCAGCGCGAGCTGGCTGCGCAACTGCTCGGCCGCCTCACGCGCGTCGCTTTGCGCGCCGAGCGCCTGATCGCGCAATGTGCCGCGCGTCTCGCGATCGACCTTGCCGTCGAGCGCCTTGTCGACCGCATCGAGCGCCGTCTCGGCGCCGGCGAGCTGCCGGCTGGCGGTCTCGACCGGCGTGGTCTGCGCCGCGGCCGGCGCCGCGATCGCGAGGGCGACGAGCATCACCAGCAACACCAACCGCCGCACCGCTGCCATCATCGCGTCACGCTCCCGTCCATACCGCCCGGCTGGTTAGGAGGAGTCGCGCGACAAAGCGAGCGGTGACGGTTTTGGGGGGTACGGTCGCCCAACGCGTCCGGCCCGCGCGCCCCTTTTCGTCATCCTGGCGAAAGCCGGGACCCACGGTGACGGGCGGTCGGCGGTACGCGCCATGACCGGCGGCACCGGGTCCATGGGTCCCGGCTTTCGCCGGGATGACGAAAGGGCAAAAATTCCTCCCTCGTGTTTGCGGGGCGGCAGGGTCGGTTATTCCCCCGGCATGGCCTTGAAGGGGCTGGGGGCGTTCAACCCGGCGCTCGCTGGCGGGGAAGGATCGCCGTGGGCTGCGGTGATGAGGCTCGATCGGTTTCCTCATCCCATCCGTCACCCCGGACTTGTTCCAGGGCCCACCGGGCCGCGAGAGAGCAGGGTGGCGAACCAAGCCTTTCTCCTCGCCGCAGGGTAGACCCCGGAACAAGTCCGGGGTGACGGGGTGGGCTTGGAACGCGGCGGGCTTAGGTGAAGGTTCGTTTGCGATCGCCCTGCGCTGGCGGGGGAGGAGTTCGTGCGTTGCCATCACCTACGCAGCCCCCCCGCGCAGCCCCCATTACCGCCAGCCGGCGTCCATCCAGTAATTGTGCGCCGTACACATGCGCGCATCCTCCGACGCGAGGAACAGCACCAGGGCGGCGATGTCCTCCGGCTCGATCCGCCCATCAAGGCATTGCGCCGCGACGATCTCCGCCTCGCCCTCGGGCGTGTACCATTTCTCCTGGCGCGGCGTCTTGACGTTGCCCGGCACCACCGTGTTGACGCGGATGTTGTCGCGGCCGAGGTCGCGGGCGAGGCTGCGCGTCAGCCCCTCGATCGCCGCCTTGGCGGTCTGGTAGAGGACGAGGTCCTCCAGCCCGAGGTGCCAGCTGATCGAGCCGAAGTTGATGATCGATCCGCCGCCCGCCGCCTTCATCGCCGGGATCACCGCCTGCGCCGCGAAGAACTGATGACGCAGATTGACGTTCATCCTTTGGTCCCAATAGGACGGCGTCACCTCGGCGACCGTATGGCGATCGTCGTTGGCGGCATTGTTGACCAGCACGTCGACGCCGCCCAGCTCGGCCTGCAGTTCGGCGAACACCGACGCCAGCGCATCGAGATCGGTGAGGTCGAGCCGGCGGAACACCGGCACATGCGCGGCATCGCCCAATCGCTCGACCAGCGCGCGGCTGTCCGCCTCGGCGACGTCGACGAAGGCGACCTTGGCGCCCTGTCGCGCGAACGCCTCGACCAGCCCCGCGCCGATCCCCGATCCGCCGCCGCTGATGATCACCCGCTTGCCGCTGAGCGAGGGGTAGAGCGCGCGCCGGCCGTCGCCGTCCATTGCCGTCCCGCTCATGCGAGCAACCCGCGGCCGGCGAGGTTGCGGATCAGCGCGGTCAGGCCGAAGCGCCACGGCGGCGCCGCCTTCGAGGTGCTGACCGTGTTGACCAGCCGGCCGAGCCGCGGCGTCTCGATCGCCACCGTGTCGCCGACCTTGTGGGTGAAGCCCTGGCCGGGCACGTCGCGATCCTGCGTCGGCGCGAACAGCGTGCCGAGGAACAGCACCAGGCCGTCGGGATATTGATGCTCGCTCAGCGCCTGGCGCAGCAGCTCCTCGGGATCGCGGCTGATCTGGTTCATCGAGCTGGCGCCGTCGAGCGCATAGCCGTCGGTGCCCTCGATGCGCAGCGTGATCTCCGCCTGCCGGACGTCGTCCATCGTGAAGTCGGCGTCGAACAGCCGCACGAACGCGCCCAGCGAGCAGGAGGCGTTATTGTCCTTCGCCTTGCCGAGCAGCAGCGCCGAGCGCCCCTCGAAGTCGCGCAGATTGACGTCGTTGCCCAGCGTCGCGCCGACCGCGCGGCCGTCGGGACCGGCGAGCAGCACCACTTCGGGCTCGGGGTTGTTCCACGTCGAATCGGAACGGATGCCGACGTCCGCGCCCCAGCCGACCGTCGCCAGCACCGGCGCCTTGGTGAAGATCTCGGCATCGGGGCCGATCGCCACCTCGAGATATTGCGACCACAATTGCTCGTCGATCAGCGCCTGCTTGAGCGCCGCCGCCTCGGGCGAGCCGGGCACCACCGCGCGCATGCTGCCGCCGATCCGCCCTTCCAGCCGGCTGCGCACCTCGGCCGCCGCACCGGCATCGCCGCGCGCACGCTCCTCGATGACGCGCTCCATCGCCGACACGGCGAAAGTGACGCCCGCCGCCTTGACGCATTGCAGGTCGACCGGGCTGAGCAGCCGCGGCAGGCCGTCGACCGACAGGCCGATCGCGTCGAGCGCACCGATCTCCTCGCCCTGCGCGTGGTCGAAGCTGCCGCCGGCGACCAGTTCGGCGACGGTCGGGGCGACGCGCGCCATGTCATAGGCGATGCCGTCGACGACCAGCACCGGGCTCGGGCCGGCGCCCAGATCGATGCGGCCGAGCCAGCGCGCGCTGCGCCAGTCGCTGCCGAGCGCGTCGGCGGGGTCGAAGGGTATCGGCATTGGGCTCTTCTCCGGATCGGACGCACCGGCCGATCGGACGTCGGTCGGCGGGCGCGGCGGTGGCGCTGGCCCTGACGGTACGGCGACCGGCTCGGCGGGTGGAGCATCGCCGATGCCCTCGTTCCCGCCGCGGCGTTCGCCGTCTTCCATCTCTCCCAGCTGGTTATCGCTACCATTAGCTTGCACAATCCGCGCCGCAAGCCGAAAGACGGGGCGCCGATCATCCCCGCGCGTGTCGCGCGGCGGGCAGGCGCGGGCGCGCGGGTTGCGCATCGGGCCGCTCGCTGCTACGGGCACCGTTCGCACGGCGCGGACCTTTCGTCTGCAGCCGCCATAGCTATTGACCGGAGTGTTTCAGTTCCATGCAGATCGTCGTCCGCGACAACAATGTCGACCAGGCCCTTCGCGTGCTCAAGAAGAAGCTGCAGCGCGAGGGCGTGTACCGGGAGATGAAGCTGCGCCGTCACTTCGAGAAGCCGTCGGAGCGCCGCGCGCGCGAGCGTGCCGCCGCCGTCCGCCGTTCGCGCAAGCTCGACCGCAAGCGCGCCGAGCGCGACGGTGCGCGCTAAGTCATTGTGATCGCTGCGAAGATGCTTTCCTCCGGATGCGTCTTCGTGCGAAGTTAGAGATGTTAACCGGTGACGGCCGGCCCGGCACCACAACTTCAGGTGCCCCAGATGTCGACCGTCACCGCCGTTCCGCTGCGTCCCATCAAGCGGACCTATCTCGTCTATCTGTGGGTGGGCATCGTCGTCGCCTGTCTCGCGGCCTTCCTCCTGGCGCGGCAGGGCGACGACTTCCTCACCCGCAACGCCCGCGCGAGCGGCGTGGTGACGACCCCGTCGGGGCTGCAATATAAGGTGGTGCAGCCCGGCGCACCGGGCGCCCCCAAACCGACCGACAGCGACGTCGCGCTCATCAATTATGAAGGCAAGCTGCTCAACGGCACCACCTTCGACAAGTCGCAACAGCCGACGCCGATGCCCGTCGCCGGCGTCGTCCCCGGCTTCTCAGAGGCGCTCAAGCTGATGCCGAAGGGCGCCAAGTATCGCGTCTGGATCAAGCCCGCGCTTGGTTACGGCGCCGAGGCGAAGGGACCGATCCCTGCCAACTCCACGCTCGTCTTCGACATCGAGCTGATCGACTTCCTGCCCGAAGCCGTCGTCCGCCAGATGCAGGCACAGGCCCAGGCACAGGGTGCCGGCGGCTCCGGCGGGATGCCGCGCGGCGCGATGCCTCCGGGCATGCCCGGCGGTCGCTGATCCGCCACGACGACGAACAGCCGGCGCCGGGCCATACGGCGCCGGCTTTTTCGTGCCCGCCATCGCCGGCGCCGGACAAAAAAATAGCGGCCCGAAGGCCGCTACTCTCTCTAGCCGAGGCTAACGGTCAGCTTAGTTGCTGTCCGCATTGTCGTCGCTGTCGGCGACAACGACGATGCCCGCGACGACGGCAGCGGCCGCGATCAGGGCGATGACGATCCCGCCACCGGCGAGCTCGTTCTTCTTGGCCGAGGTCGAACCGGTGCGAACCGACTTCGACACCGACAGGCTGGCTGCGGGGTTCGCCGGAGCGGCAACCGCCGGAGCAACGGCCATGGTGGCGGCCGCAGCGGCCATGACAATCTTACCGAAACGCATGATATAACTCCCTCTTGTGCTCGTCACCGGTTTGCATGGCAGAAGTATATAGGCGCGACAACAGTTTAACCGCCCGGTTTCGGAATGGCCGGCGACCGTTGCGGCGACGCCACACGTCGCCCGCCGCCGGTCAGCCCGCGCGGGTCGCCTGCACCGTCCAGCGCGCCGTGCCTTCCAAACCCAAAGCGGTCAGCACGCCGGTCTCGTAAGCCCCGGTATCGACACCGATCCGATGGACCTGCTCGTCGAGCCCCGCGCTGATCGTATGGCCATGGACGACCATCTTATCGAGCGCGCGATCGTGATCGAGGAAGGGGTTGCGGATCCAGCGCAGGTCGGCGCCGCGCTGCGCGGCGAGATCGGTGCCCGGCCGCACGCCGGCATGGACGAAGGCATAGTCGCCGATCGTCACCATATCCTCGAACGATTCGAGGAACGCCTGATGCTCGGCGGGCACGCGGACGCGCATCGCGGCATGCAGTTCCTCATAATCCATCCGGTCGTAGTCGGCGGCGTCGAGCCCGTAGCTCATGATCGTCTCACGCCCACCGATCCGGCAGAACATGCGCAGCGCCTTGGGTTCGCCCTTGAGCGATTCGAGGAACACCTCCTCGTGGTTGCCGAGCAGGAAGCGCGTATCCGGCCGCTCCGCCGCGAGCAGCCGCAGCCGCTCGATCACCGCCGCCGACGCCGGGCCGCGGTCGACGAGGTCGCCGAGGAAGACGATCGTGGTGCGCGCAGGATCGCGCGCCCGGTCGTCCGCTTCGATCCGGGCAAGCAATTGATCGAGCAGATCGGCGCAACCGTGGACGTCGCCGATCGCATAGACGCGTTCGCCTTCCGGAATGGCGGTCAGCGGCGTTGCCGTGGAACGGCGCGCGTTGAGCAGCTTCTTGAGCATGGATTCCCGTCGATCGTGCCGAATGGCAGGTATACCCGCGCAGGTCTGGCCGCAACAGCCTGAACCCCGCGTGAAAGTGGCTAGCCGACCAGCCGTAGCACATCCTGTACCGGCGAGGCGACCGCAGGTTGATCCGGCCAGATCCCGCGCGTGTCGAGCACCGCCTTGTCGCGCCGTTCCTCGATCGGCACCGAGCGGAACACGTCGTGATCGACCAGCACGACCATGATCGGACAGCTTTCGATCGCGCCGTCGATGTCGATCAGCGTAGCGCCGGTGCCGTCGAATGCCTTGGGCAGCGTCGCCGCATAGGGTTCGACGATCCGCACCCGCTCACCGAACCGCTCGGCCAGCGCGACCGCGACCTTGAGCGCCGGACTCTCGCGGAAGTCGTCGATGTTCGCCTTGAACGCGAGGCCGAGGCAGGCGACCGGCGCGCCGGGCCGCGCCTCGATCAGCGCGCTCGCCTGCGCGACGACATGGTCGGTCTTGCCGTCGTTGACCAGCCGCGCGGTGCGGATCAGCGGCGTGTTGGCAGGATCGGCATGGACGAGGAACCACGGATCGACCGCGATGCAATGGCCGCCGACGCCCGGCCCCGGTTGCAGGATGTTGACGCGCGGATGGCGGTTGGCGAGGCGGATCACCTCCCATACGTCGACGCCCATCGTATCGGCGATCAGGCTGAGTTCGTTGGCGAAGGCGATGTTGACGTCGCGGAAGGCATTCTCGGTCAGCTTGGTCATCTCCGCCGCGCGCGCGGTGGTGGTGACGCAGGCGCCGCGCACGAAGCGGCGGTAGAAGGTCAGCGCCTTGCGCGCGCAGCGCGGCGTGATACCGCCGATGACGCGATCGTTGTCGATCAGCTCGACGAGGATGCGTCCGGGCAGCACGCGCTCCGGGCAATAAGCGATCGCGATATCGGCCGCCTCGCCGGCGCGGCCGGGTACGCGCAGGTCGGGGCGCAGTTCGGCGAGCAGGTCGCGCACCCGTTCGGTGGTGCCGACCGGCGAGGTCGATTCGAGGATGATCGCATCGCCCGGCTTGAGCACCGACGCGATCGTCGTCGCCGCCTGCAGCACATAAGCGATGTCGGGCGCATGATCCTCGCCGAACGGGGTCGGCACCGCGATCACGAAGACGTCGGCGGGCTCGATCCGCGTCGACGCACGCAGCGATCCGCGCGCGACCACGCCGGAGACGAGGCCGTCGAGATCGACCTCTTCGATATGCACGCGCCCCGAATTGACCGTCTCGACCACCGATTCGGTGACGTCGACGCCGAGCACCTTCGCCCCCGTCCGCGCGATCACCGCCGCGGTCGGCAGGCCGATATAGCCGAGGCCGAGAACGACGACCTTGAGTTCAGAGTCCGAAATCATCGGCGATGATCCTTGCGATCCGGGTGCTGGCCTGGCCGTCGCCGAACGGATTGTGGGCGCGTGCCATGGCGGAATAGGCAGCCTTGTCATCGAGAAGCGTGAACACTTCGGAAACGATGCGGTCTTCGTCGGTGCCGATCAAGCGCGCGGTGCCCGCCGCGACGCCCTCGGGCCGCTCGGTGGTGTCGCGCATCACCAGCACCGGCTTGCCGAGCGCGGGCGCCTCCTCCTGCACGCCGCCCGAATCGGTCAGCGCGAGGTCGCACAGTTCGAGCGCGCGGATGAAATGCGGATAGTCGAGCGGCGCGATCCGGGCGACATTGTCCGGCGTGCCGAGCCATTCGTCCATCACCGCGCCGACATTGGGATTGGGATGCATCGGGAAGATCACCGCGACATCGTCGCGCGCCGCGATCCGCGCGATTCCCCGCGCGATCGCCGCCATGCCGTCACCGAAATTTTCGCGGCGATGCGTCGTGACGAGGACGATGCGCTTGCCGGCGAAGCGCGCGGCGAGCGGATCGAGATCGGCGGCCAGCGCCGGCGTCTCGGCGATGCGCCCGCGCGTCCAGTGCAGCGCGTCGATCACCGTATTGCCGGTGACATGGACGCCCGCGGTGACGGCCTCGCGCGCCAGCGCCGCTGCGGCCGTGTCGGTGGGCGCGAAATGCAGATCGGCGATCGGCGCGACGATGCGCCGGTTCACCTCTTCGGGCCAGGGCTGGTAGATGTCGCCCGAGCGCAGCCCCGCCTCGACGTGCGCGACCGGGATCTTGCGATAATAGGCGGCGAGCGCACCGACCATCGCGGTCGCGGTGTCGCCCTGGACGACGACGCGGTCGGGCCGCACCCGGTCGATCACCTCGCCGAGCCCGGTGAGCAGCCGCGCGGTCAGCCGATCGAGCGACTGGCCCGGCTCCATCAGGTCGAGGTCGATGTCGGGCGTCAGTCCGGCGATGGCGAGCACCTGATCGAGCAGCCCGCGATGCTGCGCGGTGACGCAGGTCACCGTCTCGATGCCGCCCGCCGCCTGTAGCGCCCGCACGACGGGGAACAGCTTGATCGCTTCAGGGCGGGTGCCGAAGACGGTGAGGATCCTGGGGCGGCTGGCGCTGGTCATGCCGGCTAACTAGCAGCCGTCGCTTAATTTCGGGCTAAGCCACAGGTCGGGCAGCCGGGGTCCTTCGGCATCGTCAGCGTGCGGAAGCGCAGCGACAGCGTATCGGCGAGCAGCAGCTTGCCGGCGCTGTCCTCGCCGAAGGTATGGATCGCGCGCAGCACCTCGAGCGCGGCGAGGCTGCCGATCGCCCCCGCCATCGGCCCCAGCACGCCGTCCTCGGCACAGGTCGCGCCGGGCCGGTCGGGATCGCTGCCGACGAAGCAGCGATAGCAGGGCTTGCCCGGCTCCCAGCCGCGGAACACCCCCAATTGCCCGTCGAACTGGCCGATCGCCGCCGATACGAGCGGCACCCGCGCGGCATAAGCCGCATCGGCGACGATCAGCCGCGTCGCGAAATTGTCGCAACCGTCGAGCACCACGTCGACATCGGCGAGCAGCGCAGCGACGTTGCCGGCGTCGACGCGTATCGGTCGCGCCACCGCGGCGACATGCGGGTTGAGCCGCCGCGCCGCCGCTGCCGCCGTCTCCGCCTTGCCCGCGCCGATCTCGGCGGTGGCATAGATCGTCTGGCGTTGCAGGTTGGACAGATCGACATGGTCGTCGTCGACGATCGTCAGCCGCCCGATGCCCGCCGCGGCGAGATAGGGGATCGCCGGCGATCCGATTCCGCCCGCGCCGATGACCACGACATGCGCCGCGGCGAAGCGCTGCTGACCGGCGCCGCCGACCTCCTTCAGGACGATGTGCCGGGCGTAGCGGGTCAGTTCCTCGTCGGAGAGCGTCACGCCGACCAGGAGAAGGTGAGGCTGGTCCGATACCAGGTATCGGTATCCGCCACGCCGGGGGCGATATTGCCGCGCGCCATGCTGGAGACGAGGCCCGCGGCATATTGCTCGACCGAGGGGCAGGCGATCGCCCGCGGCACCACCCGCTTGGGCTGGCCGCCGGCACCGACCAGCACCGCGAGATCGACCTTGAGCACATAGCCCTGCGGCGACGGCGTCGCGGCGTTGCACCGCCCCGCTTTCACCTCGGCGCGGACGAAGCTCGACAGATTGGCGCCATCGTCGGGATCGCGGCTGTAGGGCAATGGATGCAGCGCGCTCCAGTCCTGCGGCGGCATCGGCATGGGCGATGCACCGGCGAGCTGGGCTGCCAGGAGAATTGCTGTGATCATCGGCCGGTCGATCCGAATCCTCCGCTTCCACGGTCGGTATCGTCGAGCGCGTCGACGATTGCCAGCGTCGCGCGCTGAACCGGGGCGGGGACGAGTTGGGCGATGCGTTCGCCGCGGGCGATCGGGAAGGGGGCCTCGCTGAGGTTGATGAGGATCACCTTCACCTCGCCGCGATAGTCCGAATCGATCGTGCCGGGCGTGTTGAGGCAGGTGATGCCGTGCTTGATCGCCAGACCCGAGCGCGGGCGCACCTGCACCTCATAGCCCTCGGGGATCGCGATCGCGAAGCCGGTCGCCACCGCCGCGCGCGCGCCCGGCGCCAGCGTCAGCGCCTCGGCCGCCACCACGTCCATCCCCGCCGCACCCGCGGTCGCATAAGCGGGCGGCGGCAGCCCCTCGCCGTGCGGCAGGCGGCGGAGGCGGATGGCGATGGCTTGGCTCATGGCGCAGGGCTAGCCTGACTGCGCGAACAGATCAAGAACCGGACAGCGTCTCGGCGATCCGTTGCGCCAGCCGCCGCGCGACGTCGGCCTTGGGCGAGCGCTCCCAATGTTCGACGCCGTCGGCGGTGGCGAGGTGCACGGTGTTGGCGTCGCCGCCGAACACGTCGCCCGACACGTCGTTGGCGACGATCCAGTCGGCGTTCTTGCGCAGCCGCTTGGCGACCGCCTGCTCGACGACGCGCTCGGTCTCGGCGGCGAAGCCGATCACCAGCCGCGGCCGCCGCGGTCCGTGCGCCAGCGTCGCGAGGATGTCCTCATTCTCCGCCAGCACCAGCGCCGGCGGCGCGTCGCCCTTCTTGACCTTCTGCGGCGCGGCAGCGACCCGCCAGTCGGCGACCGCGGCGACCATCACCGCGGCATCGGCGGGCAGCGCGTCCTGCACCGACGCCGCCATCTCGGCCGCGGTGACGACGTCGACCCGCCGTACCCCCGCCGGTGTGGCGAGCGTCACCGGCCCGGCGACCAACGTCACCGTCGCGCCGAGATCGGCGAGCGCACCGGCGATCGCGAACCCCTGCCGCCCCGACGAGCGATTGGCGATATAGCGGACCGGATCGATCGGCTCGTGCGTCGGCCCCGCGGTGACCAGCACGTGCCGGCCGGCGAGCGGCGTCGCGCGCGGCGCGAGCATGCGGTCAACGGCCGCGGCGATCGCGTCGGGCTCGGGCAGCCGGCCGGGACCGAACTCGCCGCACGCCATCGCCCCCTCGTCGGGTTCGAGGATCGTGATGCCGTCGGCGCGGAGCTGCGCGACGTTGCGGACGGTCGCGGCATGCTGCCACATCCGCACGTTCATCGCCGGCGCCGCCAGCACCGGCGTATCGGTGGCGAGCAGCAGCGTCGTCGCCAGATCGTCGGCGATGCCCCCCGCCATCCGCGCGAGCAGATCGGCGGTGGCGGGCGCGATGACGACCAGATCGGCCTGCCGGCTGAGCTGGATATGCCCCATCTCCGCCTCGTCCTTGAGATCCCACAGGCTGGTGTAGACCTGGTCCTCGCTCAGCGCGGCGAGCGTCATCGGCGTGACGAAATGGCTCGCGCCCTCGGTCATCACGCAGCGCACCGCATAACCGCGCCGGCGCAGCAGCCGGATCAACTCGCACGCCTTGTAGGCGGCGATGCCGCCGCCGATGATCAGCAGGATACGCGTCATCGAACGATCCTCTTCACCGTGATCCGCCGCCGGTCGCTCACCGCCGCCAGCAGGTCGCGCGCGCCATCGGGCACGAAGACGAGGCCGACAAGCAGCAACGGCGCCACCAGCAGCCCCCAATAAAAGGTATCGACCCGCCCGAACACGCTCAGCACCGCGGCATAAGCGGCGATGACCACTAGCACGCGCAGCCCCAGCACGTCGCGCCACGCCGCCCAGCCGAACAGCGCCAGTCCGACCAGCGGCGCGGCGAGCCAGAGCGGCACGATCATCAGCGCGGTCGACAGCGTCATCGTCCGCACGAAGAAGCCGAAGCCGAGATGCCCCGACCAGCCCGGCGACTGCGGATCGAGCGGCCCGACCACTTCGGCCACCGCATGCGCATGCGCCGCCAGCGCCAGCGCGAGGATCGCCCCCGCCGCGACCCACGCCGCGCCTTCGCGCCGGTCGCCGCCGGCGAGCGCCAGGATCGCCATCAGCAGCAGATACAGCCCCGCAGTCTCGCGGATCAGCGCCGCCGACAGGCCGAAGGCGACCGCGGGCAGCCACTGCCCGTCGCGATGCACGCCGAGCGACAGCGCGATCAGCAATCCCGCCCAGATCTCGTGGAAGGCGAGCAGGTCGCGCTGCACGAACGCCATCAGTCCGGCGGCGAGCAGCACCATCGCGACGACCCGCGGCGGCGGCCGCGCGAACGCCGGCGCCAGCCGCCGATACCAGGCGAGCGCCACCGCCGCGGCGAGCAGGTAGAGCAGGATCACCACGATTGCATGCGGCACCGCCGCCTGCACCATCGCCAGCGTCGGCAGGCGGAAGGTGACGAACGGCTTTAGCGGGTAATCGCCCGCGCGCATCGCATCCGCCGCGGTGGCATAATAGCTGCCGCCATGGCGGACGTTGGCGACGATCGTCTCGTACAGCACGACGTCGGCCTGATCGTCGCTGCGCTGCGCGGCATCGCCGCTCGCCGCCGGCGGGACGGGCGCGGCGAAGACGAGCAGGCACGCGAGCAGCAGCAGCGCCAGCGCGACCAGCGCCGCCGCGGCGTTGCGCGGCGCCAGTCCGGCGAACCGCGACGGCTGCGCCAGCCACAACGGGGCGGGAACGCGCCGCATCATCGCCTCAGTGGACGACCAGCCAGGTCGCGGCGACGCTCGCCGCCGCGCTGGCCGCCGCGACCGCGGCATAGCGCCAGCCGCCGCCGATCCGCACCACCTCGATCTCGCGCAGCGGCGGGGCAGGGGGCTCGCCCCCCGGCGCCGGATAGCGCGCCTCGATCCGCCGGATCAGCTCGGGCAGGCCGGCGATCGTCTTGACGTCGGCGATCAGCCGGTCGGCGATCGCCGCTTCCGGCCCCAGCTCGGTACGGATCCACTCGCGCACGAACGGCGCCGCCGATTCCCACAGGTTGATGTCCGGATCGAGCCGCGTCGCGACCCCCTCGACCATCACCATCGTCTTCTGCAACAGCAGCAGATGCGGCTGCGTCACCATATCGAAGTCGCGCGTGATCGAGAACAGCCCGTCGAGCATCATCCCGATCGACATGTCCTTGACCGGCAACCCGCGCATCGGTTCGCCGACCGCGCGCAACGCCGTCGCGAATTCGGCGACATTGTGATGGCTCGGCACATAGCCCGCCTCGAAATGGATTTCGGCGACGCGCCGGTAATTGCCGGTGATCAGCCCGTAGAGGATCTCCGCCAGCCACACCCGTGCGCGCCGGTCGATCCGGCCCATGATGCCGAAGTCGATCGCCGCGATGCGATTGCCGGGCAAGGCGAACAGATTGCCCTGATGCATGTCGGCGTGGAAGAAGCCTTCCGCGATCGCCTGCCGCAGGAACGCCTGGACCAGCGTATTGGCCAGCTTGGGCAGGTCGTAGCCCGCCGCAACCAGCGCGGCGCGGTCCGACAGCTTGATCCCGTCGATCCACTCGACGGTCAGCACCCGCGCGGTCGAGCGCTGCCAGTCGATCGCCGGCACGACGAAATCGGGCTCGGCGGTCATCGATTCGGCGAGTTCGGACGCCGACGCCGCCTCGCGCCGGAAGTTGAGCTCGCGCGCGGTCCAGCGCTTGAAATTCTCCACCGTCAGCCGCGGCCGCAGCCGCCGCGCCTCGATGCTCATCCCCTCGAGCTGCGCCGCCGCCCATTCATAGGTGGCGATCGCGCGGGTGAAATCCGCCTCGACGCCGGGGCGCAGCACCTTGACCGCGACGGTCCGCCCGTCGGTCGTCACCGCGCGATGCACCTGCGCGATCGACGCGGCGCCGACCGGTTCCTCCTCGATGCTGGCGAACAGGTCGGACGGCGGCCGGCCGAAGCTGCCCTCCATCGCCGCGGCGATCGTCGCATAGGGGACGGGGGGCAATTGATCCTGCAACCGCAGCAGATCCTGCGTCGCTTCCTCGCCGACCAGATCGGGGCGGGTGGCCAATGTCTGCCCGAGCTTGATCGCCGCCGGCCCGATCGCCTGAAAGGCATCGGCATAGCGCGGCACCTTGGGAACGCGCGCACCCAGCCGCGCCACCCGTGCCAGCCGCCGCACCGGCGCCGGCGTATTGGGATCGCGCTCGATCCCGCGCAGCGCCCCATGCCGCGCGAGGATACGCCCCCATTTCAGGAGCCGCCAGACGTGGACGACCGACGCGGTCATGACGGCATGGCGATCGAACCGGCTGCCACCCTCCAGTCAAACCGTTGCCACACCCGCCGCGTCACCCCGGAACAAGTCGTAACAGCTGCGGAATTTCGCCAGTACTCCTGCGAAAGCAGGAGCCCAGGGGTTCCAAGCGCCGTAAAGGGTTGTTTTGCTTGGCCCTGGGTTCCTGCTTTCGCAGGAACACTGCGCTGATCCACCAGCACCGCAGACTGTCGCTGAAGTCCCGAACGAGCCCGGGGTGACCGGTCTTGCGAGGCGGCGGCAGCGAAACCGCCAATCGACCCCATCAAATCTTCCACCCGGAGTGGATCGCCACCAGCCCGCCGAGGATCGGTTCCGCCTTCGTCCGCACGAAGCCGGCATCGGCGATCATGCCCTTGAACGTCGGCATGTCGGGGAAGCGCCGGATCGACTCGATCAGATAGCGATAGCTGTCGGCGTCCTGCGCGAGCAACTGGCCGAGCTTCGGCACCATCTTGTGCGAATAGCCGTCGTAGACTTCCTTAAACCCCGGCCAGGTCGTCGTCGAGAATTCGAGGCAGAAGAACCGGCCGCCGCGGCGCAGCACGCGATGCGCCTCGCGCAGCGCCTTGGGGATGTCGGTGACGTTGCGGATGCCGAAGGCGATCGTATAGGCGTCGAAGAACCGGTCCGGGAAGGTCAGCGTCTCGGCATTGGCCTCGGTCCACACCAGCCCGTCGATGCCGCGCTTGGCGGCGCGTTCCATGCCGACTTCGAGCATCGCCGGATTGATGTCCGCCACCGTCACCGACGCGCCCGATGCGGCGAGGCGGAAGGCGATGTCGCCGGTGCCGCCCGCCATGTCGAGGATCTGCTGGCCCTCCTGCGGCTGGACGCGGCGGACGAAGCGGTCCTTCCACAACCGGTGCATGCCGCCCGACATCGCGTCGTTCATCAGGTCGTAGTTCTTGGCGACGCTGGAAAAGACGCCGCCGACGCGGGCGGTCTTCTCGTCGGGGGCGACGTCCTCGTAGCCGAAGGATACGGTTCCGGTGGTGGCGGTGTCGGTCATGCCACCGCCCTAGCCGCCGCTTGTGGCGGGGGCAAACGCAACCTAGCTGTTTGACGTGCCAGAACTCCCCGAAGTCGAAACCACCGTCCGCGGCCTCACCCCCGTGCTCGCCGGCCAGCGCCTGACCCTCGTCGAGCCGCGCCGCGCCGACCTGCGCAAGGCGATCCCGCCCGATTTGCGCCAGCGGCTCACCGGCGCCACCGTCACCGCGCTCGGCCGCCGCGCCAAATACGGGATGATCGACACCGATCGCGGCGATACGCTGATCTTCCATCTCGGCATGTCCGGCCGCTGGCGGGTCGATCCCGCCGAACGCCTCGCCCACGACCATCTGCTCATCGAGACGGGGGAGGGGCGCAGCCTCGCGCTCAACGATCCGCGCCGCTTCGGCTTCCTCGATCTCGTCGAAACCGCTGCGCTCGCCGCTTATCCCCCCTTCGCGGCGATGGGGCCGGAGCCGCTGGGGGAGGAGTTCACCGGCGCCTATCTCGGCGAGGCGCTGAAGGCGCGCGCCGCGCCGATCAAGGCGATGCTGCTCGACCAGCGCATCGTCGCCGGGCTCGGCAACATCTACGTCTGCGAGGCGCTGCACGTCGCGCGCATCGCGCCGACCCGCGCCGCCGGCCAGATCGCACTGCCGCGACTCGAACGGCTGGCGGTGGCGGTACGCGAGGTGCTGCTCGCCGCGATCGAAGCCGGCGGCTCGACGCTGCGCGACTATGCCCGCCCCGACGGCGAGCTCGGCTATTTCTCGAAGCAATTCCTCGTCTACGGGCGCGAGGGCGAGCCCTGCCATTGCGGCGGCACCGTCAAACGCCGGGTGGATAGCGGCCGATCGACCTTCTACTGCCCGAAATGCCAGAAGAGTTGATCCCCTCCGCCTAAACCTCGTTATCGCGGCGGAAGCCGGGACCCATGGTCACGGGACGCGGGGGAGCGTACAATGGCGGCCATACCGTATCCATGGGTCCCGGCCTTCGCCGGGATGACGAGCGGGGTGAGGAACCGGTGGCAAAACACCCCGCAACGGTTGACCCCGTCCGCCGGCTTCGCTAAGGGCGCTGCCTTCGAGAGGGCGTAGGGTGATCCGGCGCCTCTTCTGACATCGACCAATCTACTCGCAAGGACGTACCGAATGGCGAATACGCCGCAAGCCAAGAAGCGCATCCGTCGCAACGATCGCCGCGCCGAAATCAACGGTAACCGCATCGGCCGCATCCGTACCTTCATCAAGAAGGTCGAAGCGGCACTGGCGTCGGGTGACAAGGCTGCGGCGGACACGGCCCTCGCAGCGGTGCAGCCCGAGCTGCAGCGCGGCGTCGCCAAGGGCGTCCTTCACAAGAACACCGCGAGCCGCAAGTTCTCGCGCCTGACCAAGGCGGTCGGCACGCTCGCCTAAGCCTTACCGTTCAGTGAGTTTTGACCCGTCGGGACGCATGTCCCGGCGGGTTTTTTGATGTCCGGAACGGGCGCAAAAGGAACGAACCGGGAAAGCGGGAGAACACCGCGATTCGTGTTGGCTGGCATTCACGGCAGTCGTGCGGAAACGGGCAGAAAATGTAGCGTTTTCAATGGCTTGTAAGATTTCCGAACGCGTTTCTGCGGGCTTCGGGCTGTCAATCCCGTTTATTTCAACAATGTGACCTGCCGAGGGGTTGATCGACTCGGCCCAGGCTTCATAACTCGACTCCACCGCAGCGATGTTCATCGCGGTCGGGGACCTGAACAGCGTGGGCATGCCGGACGGCCGTTGGCCGTAAGGGGGATTTGTCTGTCTTGAATACGGCCGCCGGGCGACATTTCGTCGCTTTCGGCAACGAAGGGGTATGCGTTGAACGATCGACAGGCAGCGGCAGTGACGGAGACTGAGGCGCAGCGCGCCTGGGCTCGCGTCCGCTGCAACCTGCGCGAATCCGCCGGCGCGCGGCTCTTCGAGCAATGGCTGAAGCCGATGGAGCTGATCGAGGACGGCGACCCCGAATCGATCCGCCTCGGCCTGCCGTCGGCGTTCATGACCAACTGGGTCCGCAACCATTATGCCGACCGGCTGCTGCTCGAATTCCGCGCGCTGCTGCCCGACGTGCGCGGCGTGTCGATCGAGACGCGCATCGCCGCCCCCGTCGCGATCAAGCTGGTCGCCGAGACGCCCGCGCCGGTCGCCGCCGTCGCAGCGGCGCCTGCTCCGGCGCCGCTGGCGGTGGCCGCGCCGCTCCGCCCGGCTGCCGATCGCCCGCCGCTCGATCCGCGCTTCACCTTCGACCGCTTCGTCGTCGATGCCGCCAATCGCGTGGCGTTCAACGCCGCGCGCATGCTTGCCGAACCCGGTGTGCCGCGGTTCAGCCCGCTGTTCCTCCATTCGGGGACGGGGCAGGGCAAGACGCATCTGATGCACGCGATCGGCCACGCCTTCCTCGCCGCGCATCCCGACGCGACCGTGCTGTGCATGTCGGCCGAGCGTTTCATGTTCGATTTCGTCGCGGCGATGCGCGCGCGCGACACGCACAGCTTCAAGCAGCGCCTGCGCGGCGCCGACCTGCTGCTGATCGACGACCTCCAGTTCATCGCCGGCAAGGACGCGACGCAGGAGGAATTCTTCCACACGGTCAACGAGATCATGAGCGCCGGCAAGCGCCTCGTCATCTCCGCCGATCGCTGCCCGACGGCGCTCGACGGCGTCGAGGCGCGGATCGTCAGCCGCATGTCGGTCGGCCTCGTCGCCGACATCAAGGCGCCCGACCTCACGTTGCGCCGCACTATACTGGACAGGAAACTCGCAGACCTGCCCGAGGCGAAGGTCCCCAACGAGGTGCTCGACCTGCTCGCGGCCCGTATTCACGCCAACATCCGCGAGCTGGAAGGCGCGCTCAACCGCGTCGTCGCCTATGCGCAGCTCACCGGCGACAGTATCGACCTCGATTTCGCGGTAGCGACGCTCGGCGACGTGCTGCGTGGCGCGCAGCGCCGGGTGACGATTGACGAGATCCAGAAGCTGGTCAGCCAGCATTTCGAGCTGAAGCCGCTAGACCTCGTCTCCGCGCGCCGCAGCCGCGCGGTGGCGCGCCCGCGCCAGATCGCCATGTATCTCGCCAAGCGCCTGACGACGCGCTCGTTGCCCGAGATCGGCCGCAAATTCGGCGGCCGCGACCATTCGACGGTGATCCACGCGGTCCGCAAGATCGAGGAACTCCGCGACCAGGATCGCGACATCGACGCCGCCGTCCGCACGCTGATGCGCGAGCTGGAGGCGTAAGCAGCGGTAGCGCGCGAGGCCACACGCACCCGCCCCTTTTGCAGGGGGCTATCGCCGACGATCAGTTGTAGTGTTGCGACGGCATTTATATCGCCGTCATGCCGGACTTGATTCGGCATCCCGCTTCCTCGCACCGTCCGAAGAAGCGGGACCCCGGATCAAGTCCGGGGTGACGGGGGCTTTGGAACGTCGGCCGAAGCCTACAGATGTCCATATGCGACAGCCCTGCCCTTACGGGAGGGGCTAAAGCATCAGCCCCATCGCCTCCTGCGCGCGGCGCAGCACCGGCACCGCCAGTGTCCGTGCCTTGTCCGCGCCCTTTTCGAGGATCGCGTCGATCGCGCCGCGGTCGTCGAGCAGCCGCACCATCTCGTCGCGGATCGGGCCGAGCTTCGCCACCGCGAGATCGGCGAGGTCGGGCTTGAACGCGCCGAACCCCTTGCCGGCATAATCCGCCAGCACGTCGCCCGGCGTCCGGTCGGCCAGCGCCGCGAAGATCGTCAGCAGGTTGCGCGCCTCGGGCCGCTCCGCCAGTTCCTCGACGGTCGCCGGCAGCACGTCGGGATCGGTCTTCGCCTTGCGGAACTTGTCGGCGATCACCTCGTCCGAATCGATCAGCTTGACCACCGACTGTTCGGACGGATTGGACTTGGACATCTTCGCCGACGCATCGCGGAGCGACATGATCCGCGGCGCCGCGGCGCTGACCAACGGCTCGGGCAGGGTGAACAGCTCGGTGGCATAATCGCCGTTGAACTTGGTCGCGATGTCGCGCGCCAGCTCGAGATGCTGCTTCTGGTCCTCGCCGACCGGCACGTGCGTCGTATTGTAGAGCAGCACGTCCGCCGCCATCAGCACCGGATAATCGTACAGGCCGACGCTCGCGCCCTCGCGGTTCTTGCCCGCTTTGTCCTTGAACTGCGTCATGCGGTTGAGCCAGCCGACCCGCGCGACGTTGTTGAGCAGCCACGCCATCTCGCTATGTGCGGGCACGCGCGCCTGGTTGAACAGGATCGAGCGGTCGGGATCGATCCCCGCCGCCACCAGCGTCGCGGTCATCTCGATCGTATTGGCGCGCAGCTCGGCGGGCGCGATCCACTCGGTCAGCCCGTGGAGGTCGGCGATGAAGTAGAGCGTCTCGCCGCCCTCCGCCTGGATCGCATCCTGCTGCGCGACCCATTGCTTCACCGCGCCGAGATAATTGCCGAGGTGGAGATTGCCGGTGGGCTTGATCCCGGAAACGACGCGCTTTGCCATGATGGGCCTTATCTGGAACGGATGAGCTGACGAATGTCCGCGGGGCGCAGCGCACCGGTCGCGAACACGGCGAGCGCATAGACCAAGGTGCCGGTCCCGACCAGCACCGCCATCGCGCCCCAGCGCGCCAGGTTGCTCCCCGACACATAGGGGGCGAACAGGTCGTTGAGGAAGAACATCACCCCGCCCATCACCAATGCCGCGACCAGCAGCCGCGGCGCCCGCCGCGTCAATTGCGCGTCGGGCACGAACTGCCCGCGCTTGCGCAATGTATTATAGAGCAAGGCGACGTTGACCGTACTCGCGATCGCGGTGGCGAGCGGCGGCCCCATATGCTGGAGCGGCACGATCAGGATCAGGTTGAGCACCAGATTGACCACCATCGACACCGTCGCATAGCGCACCGGCGTGCGGGTGTCCGACCGCGCATAATAGCCCGGCGTCAGCACCTTGACGAGGATGTAGGACGGCAGCCCGATCGAGAAGGCGGCGAGCGCCTGTGCGGTGGCATGTGCCGCCGCGGCGGTGAACTGGCCATGCTGGAACAGCGCCGCGACGATCGGCACGCCGCAGACGATCAGCGCGACCGTCGCCGGCAGCGTCAGGAACAGCGCCAGCTCCATGCCGCGGTTCTGCGTCGTCATCGCCGCCGCCTCGTCGCCCTTGCCGAGCTGACGCGAGATCGTCGGCAGCAGCACTGTGCCGAGACCGATGCCGACCAACCCGAGCGGCAATTGGTTCAGCCGGTCGGCCATGTAGATATAGGTCACCGAGCCGTGGCTGAGCAGCGAGGCGGCGAGCGCGGTCGAGACGACAAGGTTGATCTGCACCGCGCCGGCACCCGCCGCGGCGGGCCAGATCAGCGACAGCAGCTTTTTCACGTCCGGCCCGAGCCGCGGCGCCTTGACGCGCAGATGCACCCCCGCCTTGCGGCAGGCGAAATACAGCCAGGCGAGCTGCAACGCGCCCGAGATCGTCACCGCGATCGCCTGGTTGCGCGCGGTGACCAGCGGCAGGTCGCTGTGGAAGACGAGCAGGGCGACGATCAGCGTCAGGTTGAGCAGGATCGGCGCTGCCGCCGCCACCCAGAAACGGTGCAGCGAATTGAGGATGCCGCCGAGCAGCGAGACGAGGCTGATCAGCAGCAGATAGGGGAAGGTGAGGCGGCAGAGCTGGACGACATAGGCGAACTGGTCATGCGAGGCGTCGTTGAAGCCCCAGGTCAGCAGCCACGTCACCGGCCAGGCGGCGATCTCGATCAGCACGGTCATGCCGATCAGGATCGGCAGCAGCACCGACAGCGCGTCCTCGGCGAAGCGCACCCCCGTCGGCAGACCGTCGCCGCCGGCTTCGGCCACCTTGCGGTTGAACATCGGGATGAACGCTGCCGAGAAGGCGCCCTCCGCGAACAAGGCGCGGAACATGTTGGGCAGGCGGAAGGCGATCAGGAACGCGTCCGAAGCGAAGCCGGCGCCGACGAAGCGCGCGAACAGCGCGTCGCGTACCAGCCCCAGCACCCGGCTGGCGAGCGTCAGCCCGCCCACCGAGCCGAGCGCCTTGGTCAGATTCACGCGATCGCGCCCCCCGCCTTATGGATCAGGCGTGGCCGACGTCGCCGACCGAGAAGGCGCCGTTCTGCTCCGCCTGCTGCAGATAGAGCTGCGCGAAGTCGATCGGCTCGAGCAGCAGCGGCGGGAAGCCGCCGTCACGCACGCAATCGGCGAGCACGCGGCGCGCGAAGGGGAAGAGCAGCCGCGGCGCTTCGCCGAGCAGGAACGGCTGCACCGCATCGGCGGGCACGTTGCGCAGGCCGAACAGGCCGGCATAGGTCAGGTCGACGATGAACGCGGTCTGGCCCTCGACCTCGGCCTTGACGTCGATCTTCAGCAGCACCTCATGCACCTCTTCGCCGACCTGGGCGGTGCCGATGTTGAATTGCACGTCGATCGCCGGCGGATTGGCGTTCTGGAAGATGCCCGGCGCATTGGGGTTCTCGAACGAGAGATCCTTGACGTATTGCGAGATCAGGCCGGCGGCGGGGGCGGTGTCCGCGCCGTTGAGCGCCGACTGCGTATCGATCGAAGTGCCGTTGTCCTGGTCGGCCATGGGAATGATCCTCGAATGAAGCGGAAAAAGAAGGGGACCGAAGCCGCATGTCGGGCGTTCGATGCCTTTGGCGCCCGCGCCTAGCAGCGCCCGAACCGGGTTTCAACGGGCTGGGCTCAAAAGCCCGCGGGTCGAAAGCCCCGGTTTGAATTGAAGGGGTTTTGGGCCTATGTATCGATCAAGATCGGAGGCACGGTGTTTTACGTAGTTTTACTCGCGATGGTGGCGGCGTTCCTGGCGCTGCGCCTGTACAGCGTGCTCGGCAAACGCACCGGCCACGAACAGCAGCCCCTGCCGCGTGCCGCCGACGATCGCCCCGCAGCGGTCGCCTTGGCGCCGCGCCCGATCGATGCCACCGCCGAATCGCGCGAGCCGGTCAACCGCAACATCGAACCGCGTGCCGAAGCTGGCCTGCGGGCGATCATCGCCGGTGAGCAGGGCTTCGACGTCAACCAGTTCCTGTCCGGCGCGCAATCCGCCTATCGCATGACGCTGGAAGCCTATTGGGCAGGCGACGAGGCGACGCTGGCGACCCTCGCCGAGCCCGACGTCGCCCATGCCTTCGGCGAAGCGATCGCCGCCCGCCGCGAGGCCGGCGAGACGCTGGAGAACCGTCTGGTCTCGATCGAGCGCGCGGTGATCGCCGATGCGTCGCTCGATGGTCGCGAGGCACGCATCACCGTCCGCTTCGATGCCGATATCGCTGCGGTGACCCGCGACGCCGAGGGCCATGTCATCGCCGGCTCTCTGACCGACGCGGTCGAGACGCACGACGTCTGGACCTTCGCCCGCACGCTGAAGAGCCGCGACCCCAATTGGAAGCTGGCGGACACCGACGAGGAATAGGGGAGCGCCCACACCCCGCATACGGCTGAGCGGATGAGGCTCGATCGATTTCCCGTTAGATTCGTCACCCCGGACTGGTTCCGGGGTCTACCGGTCCGCAGGATAACGGTATCGCCTCCAGCCTTTCTCCTCGCCGCAGGGTGGACCCCGGAACAAATCCGGGGTGACGGGATGGGCTTTGGAAGCCACGGCTCGAACAAACGCGCTTACGGCAATTATAGAACCGCCCTGTTTCCCAGCCGACCCCCTCCGCTGTCCTACACCCGCCGCGCTCTGCTATGCCGCCATCATGCCGGCCGACCCTCTCACCTCCGGATCACCACAGAAATGGAAACGATTCCTCGCGATCGTTTCCGTTAAGGTGTCCATCTTGTCCATGTCGTCCAACACGCCGCACCGCATTTGCGACCGCTTGGCCCTTGTCGCGACCCCTCCGCTTCGGCACAGCCGCAGCTTTCCGCAGTCGATAGGCGGACATACGGGGATCAGGATGACCGGTAATCGCGTAATCGCCAGCATCGCGCTGGCTCTGGCTCTCAGCGCCTGCGGCGGTCGCGTCGTGCCGCTCGACACCGGCGCTGCGCCGCCTCGCCAGCCCGGCCGCCAGCCGGTCAGCCAGCCGAGCCGGCCGACGACGCGACCCGGCAGTCCCGGTCAGCAGATCGCCAGCGGCCGCAGCTTCGACGGCCGTATCCAGGGCGCGACGCCGCTGCTCGCCGCACCGGTCGTCGCCAATCCCGGCGCGACGACCGCGGCAACCGCCGGCATCGTCCCCGGCCCGAGCCTCGCGACGCTGCCGATCACCGAGGCGCAGGCCGAGGCGGCACGACAGGCGTTCCTCACCAGTTGTCCGGGCCTGATGCGCCGTACCGACGCCTCCGGCCTCACCCGCGGCACCGATTGGCAGCCCGCCTGCGCCGCTGCCGCCGGCGTGCCGCGCGGTGGCGCGCGCGCCTTCTTCGCCAGCTATTTCGAGGCGGTGCAGGTCGGCGACGGCAAGGCCTTCGCCACCGGCTATTACGAGCCCGAGATCGCCGCGTCGCGCGAGCGCCGTGCCGGCTACACCGTGCCGATCTACGCCCGTCCCAACGACCTGATCGACGTCGATCTCGGCAAGTTCAGCGATGCGCTCAAGGGCAAGAAGATCCGCGGCCGCGTACAGGGCAGCAACCTCGTGCCTTATTACGACCGCGCCGCGATCGACACCGGCGTGCTCGACGGCAAGGCGCCGGTGCTCGCCTGGGGCGCCGACGAGGCGTCGGTGTTCTTCCTCCAGATCCAGGGCTCGGGCCGCCTGCGCCTGCCCAATGGCGAGATCATGCGCGTCGGCTACGATACGCAGAACGGGCGCGACTATACCGGCATCGGCGCGTTGATGAAGGCGCGCGGGCTGCTCCAGCCCGGCCAGACCTCGATGCAGGGCATCGTCGCCTGGCTTCGCGCCCATCCCGAGGAAGGTCGCGCGATCATGGCGGAGAACAAGAGCTTCGTCTTCTTCCGCGAACTCGACACGCCGCCGGTCGGCGCGATGGGCTATGTCGTCAACGGCGGGATCAGCGCCGCCGCCGACGTCAAATACGTGCCGCTCGGTGCGCCGGTGTTCCTGTCGATGGACCGGCAGGACGCAAGCGGCCTGTGGGTGGCGCAGGATACCGGCGGCGCGATCAAGGGCGCCAACCGCTTCGACACCTTCTGGGGCGCCGGCGCGGTGGCGGAGGCGACCGCGGGCGGCATGGCGGCGCGCGGCACCGCCTTCCTGCTGCTGCCGGTCGGCACGCTCGCGCGGACCCAGCCGCAGCGCTACACCCCCGATCCGTCGATATATGGGACAGCGGCCGGTGCGCCAGCTCAACCCTGACGAGGCCGATCTCTGGGCCCGGGTGATGGCGACGGTGAAACCGCTCCGAGCGGTGGCCGCGCCCACGCGCCCGGCGCCCGCCCTCGTCGCGCCGCCGCCACCCAAGGCGACCAAGCCCTCCAAGGCACTGACCCGCGCGATGGCTTCGCGCACGCCGGTGGCCAAGCCGGTCCCGGCGCCGCCACCGCCGCGCCAGAACACGCTGGACGGCAGCTGGGACAAAAGGCTGACCCGCGGCATCGTCAGCCCCGATAGCTCGATCGACCTCCACGGCCACACCTTGAGCTCCGCGCATGCGATGCTCGACGACGGCCTGTCGCGTGCGATCGCGCGCGGCGAGCGCGTCCTGCTGCTGGTGACGGGCAAGCCGCCCCGCCCGGAAAGCGAACGCCCCCACGCGAGGGGCGCGATCCGCGCCGCGATTGCCGACTGGCTCGCGGCGTCGCGCCACGCCGATGCGATCGCCGCCGTTCGCGGCGCGCACCCGCGCCACGGCGGGCAGGGCGCGCTCTATATCGTGCTGCGGCGGGGGAGGAGCTAGAGCTGGGCCACCCGCCCGATCACATCGGCATAGACCGCCGCCAGCGTCTCCAGATCCGCCACCGCCACCGCCTCGTCGACCTGATGCATCGTCGCATTGACCAGCCCGAACTCGACCGTCGGACACAGCCGCGACAGGAAGCGCGCATCCGACGTGCCGCCCGAAGTCGACAGCTCCGCGACCAGCCCGGTCTGCGCCTCGATCGCCGCGCTCAGCACCGCAGTCCACGGCCCCGGCGCGGTGAGGAACGCCTCACCCGACACCTTGCCGGTCACCACCGCTCCCGGCGCATGTTCCTGCACCAGCGCGGTGACCCGCTCGATCAGGTCGTCGCCGCGCTGCCCGTCGTTGAAGCGGATGTTGACCCGCGCCTCGGCGCGCGCCGGAATGACGTTATGCGCCGGATTGCCGACCGCAATGTCGGTGATCTCGAGGTTCGACGGCTGGAACCAGTCGTTGCCATGGTCGAGCCCCATGTCCTGCAACGCCGCGAGCGCCTTGGCGAGCTTGCCCGCCGGATTGTCGGCGAGATGCGGATAGGCGACATGGCCCTGCCGCCCCGCCACGACGATCCAGATATTGACCGAGCCGCGCCGCCCGATCTTCACCATGTCGCCGAGCTGGCGCACCGAGGTCGGCTCGCCGACGAGGCACAGGTCGGGCGCGATGCCGCGCGCCGCCATCCGCTCGATCAGCGCCGGCGTGCCGAAGGTCGCGGGTCCTTCCTCGTCGCCGGTGACGAGCAGGCTCAGCGTCGGTCCGGTCGCACGCGCCGCCGCCGCGACGAAGGCGGCGATCGCCCCCTTCATATCGACCGCGCCGCGCCCGTAGAGCAGGTCGCCGCGCACCTCTCCGGACCATGGCGAGCCGGTCCAGCCCACGCCCGGCGGCACCACGTCGAGATGGCCGGCGAAGGCGAGATGCTGCCCGACGCCCGCGCGCACCGCGATCAGATTCTCGACCGGCCCGTCCGGCGCCTCACCGACGACGAACCGGTCGACCGCGAAGCCGATCGGCGCCAACGCCGCCTCCAGCACGTCGAACACCGCGCCGCGCGCCGGCGTGACGCTCTCCGCCCGCAGCAGCGCCTGGGTCAGCGCGACGACATCGGTCACGCGGGTTGCTGCTCGTATTGCTCGATGACCCAATCCTCTTCCTGCGCGCCTGCGATCCAGTCCTGCATGAACGGATGGCGGATCACCGCATCGATATAGGCGGCGGCGAAGCGCGCGATCGGCAGCTGATAGGTGATGATCCGCGTGACGACGGGCGCGTACATGATGTCCGCCGCGCCGAAGTCGCCGAACAGGAAGTCGCCGCCGCCGCCCCAGCGCGCGCGCGCCTGCGCCCACAATTCCATGATCCGCGCCAGATCGGCGAGCACGTCGTCGTCGGGGCGCTTGGCGGGAAAGACCTGCCGGATGTTCATCGCATGTTTGCGGCGTAGCGCGGTAAAGCTCGAATGCATCTCCGCCGCCATCGACCGTGCCATCGCGCGTGCCGCCTCGTCGGCGGGCCAGAAGCGCTCGCGGCCGACCTTGTCGGCGAGATAGTCGACGATGGCGAGACTGTCCCACACCACCGCCTCGCCGTCCCACAGGATCGGCACCTTGCCCGACGAGGGCGCGAATTCGGCGCCCTCGCGGCGGCGGTCCCATTCCGCGTCGTAGAGCGGCACGACGACCTCCTCGAAGGGAAGCGCCGATTGCTTGCACGCCAGCCAGCCGCGCAGCGACCAGCTCGAATAGGCCTTGTTGCCGATGATGAGCTTCATGGCCAAGGGACTAGCCGCGCGGGGAGGGCAGGTCCAGCGTGCTCGGGTGGAACCAGACCTCGCCACGCCCACCCGTCACCCCGGAACCACTTTGGGGTGACGAGATATGCGTGGCCGCCCGAACGCGATTGGCCGGGTCAGCGAGGGCGGATCAGCCCACCGCTTCCAGCACCGCGGCGCGCAGTTCGGCGATGCCCATGCCGCCCTCGCTCGACGTCGCGAGGATATCGGGATGCGCCGCCGGCCGCTTGCGTGCCTCGGCCGCGACGCTGTCCATCACGTCGGCGAGTTCGGTCGCCTTGACCTTGTCCGCCTTGGTGAGGACGAGGCGATAGCTGACCGCCGCCTTGTCGAGCATCTCGAGGATCTCGCGATCGACGTCCTTCACGCCGTGGCGCGAATCGATCAGCACCAGCGCGCGCTTCAGCGTATCGCGCCCGCGCAGGAAGTCGTTGACCAGGAAGCGCCATTTCTTGACGACATCCTTGGGCGCCTTGGCGAAGCCATAGCCGGGCATGTCGACCAGCCGGAACGCCAGCGGCAGGCCGACGTCGAAGAAGTTGAGCTCCTGCGTCCGCCCCGGCGTGTTCGACGTGCGCGCCAGCCCGTTACGCCCGGTCAGCGCATTGAGCAGCGACGATTTGCCGACGTTCGAACGCCCGGCGAACGCGACCTCGGGCACCACCGGCGCGGGCAGATGCTCGAGCGCGGGCGCCGATTTGAGGAAGCTCACCGGACCGGCGAAGGTCTTGCGCGCCTGCTCGATCAGCTCGGCCGAGAAACCCTCGTCCTCGGGAATGACGACATCCTCGCTCACTTGGCGGCCGCGATCTTGAGATCGGGGTGGCGGGCATAGAGCACGCGCTGCTGGAGGATCGCGAGGAAGTTCGAGGCGATCCAATAGACCTGCAGGCCGACCGGATAGCTCGCCATCACGAACATCAGCACCCAGGGGATGATCGCGAACACCTGCTTCTGCGTATCGTCCATCGGCGCCGGGTTCAGCTTGAACTGGAAATACATCGAGATGCCGAGGATGATCGGCACGACGCCGATCGCGATCATGTGCGGCGGGGTGAAGTGGAGATAGCCGAACAGGTTGAGCGGCGTCAGCGGATCGGGCGCGGACAGATCCTTGATCCACGCGACGAACGGCTGGTGGCGCATCTCGATCGTCAGCATCAGCACCTTATACAGCGCGTAGAAGATCGGGATCTGGAGCAGGGTCGGCAGGCAGCCCGCGACGGGATTGACCTTCTCCGTCTTGTAGAGCGCCATCACCTCCTGCTGCATGCGCGGCTTGTCGTCCTTGTAGCGCTCCTGGATCGCCTTCATCTTCGGCTGGATCGCACGCATCTTCGCCATGCTGGCGAACTGGCGCTGCGCGATCGGGAACATCAGGCCGCGGATCGTCACCGTCAGCAGGATGATCGCGACGCCGAAATTGCCGATCATGCGGAACAGCCAGTCGAGATAGGTGAAGATCGGCTTCTCGACGATCTCGAACCAGCCCCAGTCGATCGCCTTGTCGAGCTTGGCGACGCCGGCGTCATTCTCGTAATGCTGAAGCGCCTTCACCTCCTTGGCGCCGGCGAAGAAGCGGCTGGTCTGGGTCAGTGCGCGGCCGGCGGGCAGCAGCTTGGGCGCGAAGGCATAATCGGCTTGATAGGCGGTGTTGGCGCCGGCGCGGAACTGGCCGTCGAACTGTGCCGCCTGATCGGGGACGAGCGCGGTCAGCCAATATTTGTCGGTGAAGCCGAGCCAGCCGCCGGTCGTCGTGAACTTCTCGGGCGCCTTGTCGAGGTCCTTGAACTTGGTGCCGTAATCGGCGCCGCCGCCATGGACCGACATTGGGCCGGTGTGGATCTGCCACGTGCCGGGGTCCTTCGACACGCCGACGCGGTTGACATAGCCGTAAGGCGCGACCGGCACCGGCGCGGCGCCGCCGTTCTGCACCGTCTGCCTGACGGTGAACATATATTGGTCGTCGACCGAAAGTTCGATCGCGAAACGCTGGCCGGTCGTATTGGCGGCGGTCAGCGTGACAGGCCGACCCGGCGCGAGCAGCTGCGACGAGGCGGTCCACACCGCATCCGCGGCGGGTGGCTTCAGTCCGTCGTCGCGCCAGCCGAAGCCGGCGAAATAGGCCTCGGGCGCGCCGGCGGGCGACAGCAGCCGGATCGGCGGCGAATCCTTGGCGATCGTTTCCTTGTACTTGACCAGCACGAGGTCATCGATGCGCGCGCCCTTGAGGTTGATCGAGCCCTGCAAGGTCGGCGTCTGGATGCGCACGCGCGGGCTTTCGCCCAGCACCGCCTGGCGGCTGCGCGTCGCGGCGGGCGCATCGGCGGTGGGATCGGCGGTCTTCGTCGTCACCGGCACCGACTTGCCGTTGACGATCTTCGTCACCGGCGGATTGGCCACGGGGAAGAACTTGCCCTGGATCAGCGGCCAGGCAAACAGGATCACCGCCGCGAAGACCGCGAACAGGATGAAATTCTGGCGTTCTTTGTTCAAAATACAGCCCCGTAGCTCAAGGGACGGGATCGGGTCCGTACCCGCCCCAGGGATGGCAACGCGCAATCCGCTTCGCCGCCAGCCATCCGCCCTTGGCGGCGCCATAGCGGCGAAGCGCAGTGATTGCATAGGCCGAACAGGAGGGTTGATAGCGGCACGAGGACGGCAGGATCACCGACGGCCCCAATTGCCAGCCGCGCGCTATCCATATGAGAAGCTGCGCGATCATCGGCGTGGCTTGCGCGGTCCGCGCGGCCGCGACGGCGAATCCTCGCCGCGCGCGATCTTGCCCAGCGCCTTGCCGAACTCGGCCTTGAGCAAAGCGTGGTCGCGTTCGATACCGCCGTCGCGACCGATCAGCACGTGATCGGCGCCGCGGATGCCGCCCTCCGGCAACAGCTCGCGCGCCAAAGCCCGCAACCGCCGTTTCATGCGGTTCCGGACGACGGCGTTGCCGATTTTCTTGGTGACGGTGAAGCCGACGCGAATCGCCAGATCGCCGTCCTTGCGATCGTGCACCAGCAGGACGAAGCCCGGCATCGGTGCGCGTTTGCCCGCATTGGCCGCGAGGAAATCGCGGCGCAGCGTCATCGTGCGGATGTCGGCTGCGGCGGCCGTCGCCCGTATGTCGGCTGCGCCGACGGTCACCTGCATGTCGGCTGCGCCGACGGGAGCCCGGACGTCGGCAGGACCGACGTCCGGCACCGGAATTACGCCGACAGCTTCTTGCGGCCACGCGCGCGACGCGCGTGGATCACCGCACGGCCGCCGACCGTCGCCATCCGGGCGCGGAAGCCGTGGCGACGTGCACGCACCAGATTGCTCGGCTGAAAGGTCCGCTTCATGATTCATTCCCTGATCGTCTGAATAGAAAAGGGCCGCCACGCGGACGGCCTTGATGGGGCGCGCTTAGCCAGACGGGGCGCGGAAGTCAACGCAAGGGCAGGGTTTCGATGCGTCATGCCGGTTGAGATAGGCAGTGTGTGTTATCCTGACAAGACGGCTGCGATCGTCGCGTCCGCACCGATCGTGCCCGAACGCCGCTATGGTGGAGACGAAGGGGCAAGACATGGCGGCGATCGTGCAGACGGTGGCGTATCTCGGGCTGGAGGCTCGCGGGGTCGAGGTGCAAGTGCAGCTCATCCCGGGCGTGCCTGCCTTCTACGTCGTCGGTCTCGGCGACAAGGCGGTGGCGGAGAGCCGCGAACGCGTTCGGGCGGCGATCTCCGCGCTCGGCCTGGCGCTGCCGCCAAAGCGGATCGTCGTCAATCTGTCGCCCGCCGATCTGCCCAAGGAGGGCTCGCACTTCGACCTGCCGATCGCGCTCGCCTTGTTGGGGGCGATGGCGGTGATCGATGTCGAGCATCTCGCCGATTATGTCGTCGTCGGCGAACTCGGTCTCGACGGCCGCATCGCACCGTCGCCGGGCGTGCTGCTCGCGGCGATCCACGCCAGCGCCGAGGGCAGGGGGCTGGTCTGCCCCGCGGCGCAGGGCGCAGAGGCAGCCTGGGCCGGATCGATCGAGGTGCTCGCCGCGCCCGACCTCCTCGCCCTCATCAACCATTTCAAGGGCCACGGCCTGCTCGCCGCACCGCCTGCCGGCGAGGTCGAGCCGATCGGCCACGGTCCGGACCTGCGCCAGGTGAAGGGGCAGGAGGTCGCCAAGCGCGCGCTGGAGATCGCCGCCGCCGGTGGCCACAATCTGCTGATGATCGGGCCGCCAGGGGCGGGCAAGTCGCTGATGGCGTCGTGCCTGCCCGGCATCCTGCCACCGCTCGACGCCGCGGAGGCACTCGAAGTGTCGATGGTCCAGTCGGTCGCCGGTACGCTCGCCGGCGGGCGGCTGACCCGCAACCGGCCGTTCCGCAGTCCGCATCACAGCGCCTCGATGGCGGCGCTGACCGGCGGCGGTGTGAAGGGTGAACGTTTAATTGCATCGGGGATCGTTGCATTGCACCGGCAGTGAGGGCTGCGCGATAAGCCAGTCTGTCGATCACCACCGTTGCGACAAGGTGCGTCATTCTTCCTCTGGAGCAATCCGATCCCTGGGGGCTCTACCCAAGCGGTGGTCCATTATGACGCGATAGATCGTTGGTTGGCTAGTTCCAAACCGCTGACTAATCTCGGCCACTGGGGTACCATTTTCCAGGTATAGCTCTGCGGCTTCCTGCGCTTGTTGGACAGTCAAAGCCCGTTTGCGACCTTTCCGAAATGTGCGAAAGTCTTGCTTACGCCGACGACTCGCGATCAGCAGATCCTCCTTTTCATCAGACTCTTTTACAAGATTGGTTTCCAATTTATCGTATATAGTAGAAGCTCTTCTTAGTAGGGATAGATCGTGACCGGTCGAAAATAAAATTTCTTCTTTCGAAAATTCTAAGTGTACGTCACGAGAAAGACATCTTTCAAAAAGATCGGCTAAATCATTTGCTGAGTAAGCGAGCGTAGAAAGATCGTAAAATACAAACGTTGTTCTAGGTTCTGCTCGAAATATTTCAGCTCGAGCTAGTTCGCGCTGAATGTTATTGTATTTAATTGGCTTGGGCGGACGCAGGATTACGCGCTCGCATTCATCTAGGTTGATCGATTCTAGCATCAAAGATATTCGGCGGTGTGAAGTCCCCCATACGTACCCTACCCTTACTCTCTTGGGTCCGCCTACAGCATTTGATTGATCAGATCGCTGCGAGTCGCCGAGCTTTTCGAGTGCTTGCATTGAAAGACCGGTCAGAGTTGAAAGACGCCGAAGTAAATCCGGGGGGCATGAGAAATCTAGTATCAAAGAGCTTACGGGCGGAAGGCCGAATGCACGTAGCAATGATTGCGCGCTAGGCAGTCCGAACTCAAATGCGATCTGGCGAAGCCAGCCGGAAAGCTTTTCATCAGGCCGGGGCTTGGATATATATGGCAAGCGCATCATAGCTTTATTTGCATTCCGCTGAGGAGTGAATGGTAGTCTTTCACCCGCTATTGAAAATCCACGCCTCTCGCTCGCTTCGACTGATTTCAAGCGTAAACTGGTGTCGTGTCCGCAGGGTATGCCCTGAGTGGGCATGGGCTTTGGTACCCAAAACCCGTCCATCCAAGGTCGGTAGCAAAGAAATTGAACACCTCATTATGAGGGTCTCGAGTCTGTCTGAAGACATTAGGAGTGCGCGTCTGACATTGGTGCGTCAGCCTCTGCCTGTCGACGGCGATCACGAGCAATCTTGGCGAGCAGCGTTCGACTGCACCCAGTCGCATCCATTATATCGCGCCAGCTTCGGCCATCGCGAAGAAGACTCGAGATGGCAGCGTTACGGGTTTTGTTCTCGGGGCGCCCCTTATAAAGGCCCGCTGCCTTGGCTTTTGCAGTGCCTTCGGCCTGTCGACGACGGCGGTCCTCATAGTCCTTGCGAGCAACCGCGGCGAGTACGTCCAACATCATGGCGTTGACCGCTGCGAACATTCGGCCGGTGAACTCATCTGTCGGTGCCGTCAGGATCCACGACGTCGGCAGGTCGAGTGCGACAACCCGGACCTGCTTGGCGTCGATTAGATTGCGCAGCTTGATCCAGTCGGGTGAGGTGAGGCGGGAAAGCCGATCAACCTGCTCGACCAGGAGCACGTCTCCCGGCTCGCAATCCGACAGCAGGCGGAACAGCTCTGGCCGGTGAAGCTTGGCTCCACTTTCGTTTTCGACATAGCGCGCCGCAATCCGAAGCCCGTGCTCGGCCGCAAACATGTCGAGGGCGCTCTTGGCGCGCGACGCATCCTGTTCGGAGGTAGAAGCGCGAAGATAGGCTCGGATGAACATCCCGTAGTCTGCTATATGTGGTGCTTATTAGTCTAGTCCTTTTTACGCCATTAGGAGGCGATTAAAGTACCAGCTATTAAGCGGTCCGCGAAAGGCATGCCTAAGAACGACCAGACGGTTCGCCGGACCTGAACCAGGTGCGGGGCAGGGCCGCTCTGAAGGCGGGGGCAGTCCGAACACTGACCTTCCACATCGGCAAGCGGACTTACTGTCGTCAAAAGCACGAAGTCAGCGACGCTGGTTGAGGCAGAAGTAGGCTGCGGCTACCGGATGTGCTCAAGCTTTAGGTTCTTGACCTTCACCTTCTTCCACTCGCGATCGGCGGTGAGAGCAGGGACGCCAAGCTGGACAGCCAGTGCAAGGCATGATCGGTCACCAAGACCGCGGCCATATTGGCGAGTCTGTTCGTGCAGAGCGGCAGCGGCGTAGGCTGCGTCGACATCATGGGCACGAACATCCAGCCGAAGCTCGTCGAGCAGTTCGCGGATAAGGGGTTCGTCAAGGCCGCTGAGCAGCAGCTCTTTGATGACCTCCTGAAGATTGACTGCCGAGATCGCGGCACGTCCGATGTGGGGAGCGACCTTATTGGAACCGGGTTCATCTCGAACCAGCGCTAGCACGGCAGATGCGTCAAGGACTGCTGACGTCATTGTGCGCCTCGCTCCTCGCCACCCGATGGAACCTCTTCGAGCTCCGTGGCGGCTTCGACCTTACGGTCGTCGAGGAAGTCGTCGGTCGTGCGCACATGTTTGGCATTCTCGCGATACAACGCCTGTGCCCGCGAGACACCATGGCCGATTGGTGACAGCCGTACCTGATCGTCCTCAACCGTTAATATGACTTTGGCATCACCGTGCAACCCCATAGCCTTTCGTACTGATGCCGGAAGCACCATGCGACCGTTGCTAGCCACCTTGATATCTATGGTCTGTGTAGCCACGGTAGTCTCTCGCAATTTTTCCTTAAAGCTCAATATGCCATATGAGGAACAATGGCACAACGGCCTTCACCGCCACAGCTCGTTCCAATGGCGGCGAGCGGGGCACGTGCTAATATATCGGACTGTCAGCCGGGCTTCCGTGATGATACGGCATGATTGCCCATGTCACATGGATGACATTTAGTGGACCTTCGCGGCGGGCCTCACAAACGATCGATTTTGATGCGCTACCATGTGAGAATGTCTAGCAGGGGTCATGGGCGTATCAAAACACATTCTCGATTGATGGTGCCCGTGCTAGGCACGGGAGATGAGTTTTGAGAACGCTTCATGCTGATCGGCTATGCCAGGGTCTCGACCCCCGAACAGGATCTGACGCCCCAGCTCAACGCGTTGGGCGAGGCGGGTTGCGAACGAACCTTCAGCGACAAGGCAAGCGGCGCGAAGGCGAACCGCGTCGGCTTGGCCGACGCGCTCTCCCATGCCCGACCCGGCGATGTGTTGGTCGTGTGGAAGCTCGATCGCTTGGGCCGCACGATGAAGGGGTTGGTCGATCTGGCCGCCGATCTGGCCGAGCGCGGCATCGGGCTCCGATCGCTGACCGATGGGATCGACACAGCCGGCACTGCCGGCAAGCTCGTCTTCCACATCATGGCGGCCATGGCTGAAATGGAGCGCGACCTTAATCGCGAACGCACAACAGCCGCCCTGGTGGTCGCGCGGCGCGAGGGAAGGGTGGGTGGCCGGAAGACGGTGATGACGCCCAACCGGCTCGCGGCTGCTCGCAAGCTGTTGGCCTCGGGAATGCCGATGCGTGAAATCGCGCCTGCGATCGGGGTATCGGTCCCGACCTTGTACCGCCATTTCCCGGCACCGGATCCGGAAGCCATCAACGCGGAAGGCTGAGATACGAAAGGGCAGATCGACGCGACTAGCTCTCACCGATATATCCGCTATGCTGGATTTATGGAAAGCGATTCTGCCATAACTGCGTTGGGCGCGCTCGCGCAAGCGACGCGCCTCGACGTCTTCCGTCTGTTGGTACTGCATGAACCGGACGGCATGGCAGCAGGCGACATCGCTCGTCAGCTCGACGTGCCACAGAACACCATGTCCGCACACCTCGGCATTCTCGCGCGGGCGGGCCTCGTGCGGTCCGAACGACGCAGCCGCTCCATCATCTACCGGGCCGACTTGGACGGCCTGCGCGCGCTCACGCTGTTCCTCGTCAAGGACTGCTGCGCCGGCAATGCCGCGCTGTGGGCGCCGCTTGTCGCCGAACTCGCCCCCTGCTGCTGAAAGGACCCCTCATGGCCGTCGATATCGTCATTTATCATAACCCCGAGTGCGGCACGTCCCGCAACACCCTCGGCCTGATCCGCAATGCGGGGATCGAGCCGCACATCATCGAGTATCTGAAGGCTCCGCCTGCGCGCGCGCTGCTCGTTGAGCTGATCGACCGCGCCGGCATCTCGCCGCGAGATCTGCTGCGCGAAAAGGGAACGCCCTATGCCGAGCTGGGTCTGGACGACACGTCACTGTCTGACGACGCGCTGGTAGACGCGATGATGACACACCCGATCCTCATCAACCGCCCGCTGGTCGTCTCGCCGCTCGGCGTGAAGCTCTGCCGGCCTTCGGAGGCAGTTCTTGATCTGCTGCCAGCGGATCAGCTCGGAGCGTTCGCCAAGGAAGACGGCCAGCAAGTGGTTGGCGCATCGGGTCAGCGCGTCGCCTGATGCTCCTTGCTGTCCTGATCTTCGTCGCCACGATCGCGCTCGTCATCTGGCAACCCAAAGGCCTCGGCATCGGATGGAGTGCAATGGGCGGGGCCGTCGTAGCGCTGCTCGCGGGCGTCGTTACGCTATCCGACGTGCCGGTGGTGTGGGGTATCGTCTGGAACGCGACCGCCGCATTCGTCGCGATCATCGTCATAAGCCTACTGCTCGATGAGGCAGGGTTCTTCGAATGGGCGGCGTTGCACGTTGCGCGCTGGGGCAGGGGGCACGGTCGCCGGCTATTCGTCCTGATCGTCCTGCTGGGCGCGGCGGTGTCTGCCCTGTTCGCCAACGACGGCGCGGCGCTGATCCTGACGCCGATCGTCATCGCCATGCTGCGCGCGCTGGGCTTCAAGGACAAGGCGACGCTGGCGTTCGTCATGGCAGCCGGCTTTATCGCCGACACAGCAAGTTTGCCGCTGGTCGTCTCCAATCTCGTCAACATCGTGTCGGCTGACTTCTTCAAAGTTGGCTTCGGTGAATATGCCTCTGTGATGGTGCCGGTCGATCTGGTGTCGATCGCCGCCACGCTGGGCGCACTGATGCTGTTCTTCCGCCGTGACATTCCACAAGCCTATGATGTCGAAGCGCTGCGCGCGCCCCATGAGGCTATTCGTGATGCCGCAACCTTTCGCGCCGGGTGGGTTGTCCTGGCGCTCCTGCTCGCCGGCTTCTTCCTGCTCGAGCCCCTCGGCGTGCCGGTAAGCGCAGTTGCTGCTGCCGGCGCGATCCTGCTGCTGGTGATCGCTGGGCGCGGCCATGTAATCGAGACACGGAAGGTACTGCGAGGCGCGCCATGGCAGGTCGTGATCTTCTCGCTCGGCATGTACCTGGTCGTCTACGGCCTGCGGAACGCCGGCCTGACCGATCACCTCGCCGCGCTGCTCGATCGCACGGCACAAGGCGGTGTGTGGGGTGCGGCCTTCGGAACGGGCATCATCGCGGCCATCCTCTCGTCGGTGATGAACAACATGCCGACCGTGCTGGTCGGAGCGCTGTCGATCGAGGCGGCGCACGCGACCGGCGCAGTCAAGGAAGCAATGATCTACGCCAACGTAATCGGTTGCGACCTCGGCCCGAAGCTGACGCCGATCGGGTCTCTCGCGACGTTGCTGTGGCTTCACGTTCTCGGTCAGAAGGGCGTGCGGATCGGATGGGGCTATTATTTCCGCGTCGGCGTCACGCTGACCGTGCCGGTACTGCTCATCACCCTTGGCGCCTTGGCATTGAGGATCACTCTTGGATGACAGCCCTCATCTACGTCGGCGCGGCGCTTGCGGAAATCGCCGGATGCTTCGCGTTTTGGGCGTGGCTCCGGATGGGCAAGGCGCCCCTCTGGTTGGTCCCCGGCATTGCGTGCTTGATCCTGTTCGCCTGGCTTCTGACCCGCGTCGACAGTGACGCAGCGGGGCGGGCCTATGCCGCTTATGGCGGCATCTACATCTACGCCTCCCTGCTTTGGCTGTGGAGCGTGGAGGGCATCCGTCCCGATCGCTGGGATGTCGGCGGCGCTGCCCTGTGCCTGATTGGAACCTGTGTGATCCTGCTCGGGCCGCGTGCTGTGTGACGGCGCTGATCGCCACACGCCTCGATCCGAACGAGCTGACGGGATTGGCATGGCTTCTCAATACCGCAAGCCTGCCCAGTGCCGATCTCGCGGAGCCTGACCGCATCTTCTTCCGGTTCGATGCGGATAGCCTCGTCGGTTATGGCGGTCTCGAAGGCGAGGGAGCAGACCGCCTGCTCCGCTCCATTCTCGTCGTCCCCGATCGTCGAGGCGCCGGCATCGGCCGAACGCTGGTCGCGGCGCTGGAACAAGAAGCGCGCGGACTGGGCGTGGAGCGATTGCATCTGCTGACCACGACAGCAGCCGTGTTCTTCCGCTCGCTCGGCTATGCGGCTGCCGATCGGCATGCGGCACCCTCGGCCATTGCCGCCACGCGCGAGTTCACCTCGCTCTGCCCCGCTTCGGCGTCTTATCTCGTGAAAGTCCTCTGATGCCACTTCGCACCCTCACCGATCCCGATAACCTGCCGGCGCTAGATGCAGCCTATCTCCGCTCGCGGCCTGCGGAGGGCCTGGGGCCGGCCGAGCCGGCCCCGCGCATCCTGCTGCTCTATGGCAGCTTGCGCGAGCGCTCCTTCTCGCGCCTTGCCATCGAGGAAGCCGCTCGCCTGCTGCGCTTATTCGGCGCCGAAACGCGCATCTTCGATCCCTCCACGCTGCCGCTGCCCGATCAGGTGGCTGGCGACGATCATCCGGCGGTCCACGAACTGCGCGAGCTGTCGATGTGGTCGGAGGGGCACGTATGGTGCAGCCCGGAACGGCACGGCCAGATCACCGGCATCATGAAAGCGCAGATCGACCATCTGCCACTTGAAATGAAGGGCAGGCGGCCGACACAAGGACGCACGCTGGCCGTGATGCAGGTTTCGGGTGGATCGCAGTCGTTCAACGCGGTCAATACGCTGCGCCTTCTCGGTCGTTGGATGCGGATGTTTACGATCCCGAACCAGTCCTCGGTCGCGATGGCGTACAAGGAGTTCGATGAAATGGGGCGCATGAAGCCGTCGAGCTACTATGACCGGATCGTCGACGTGATGGAGGAACTGGTGCGCTTCACCGTCCTGCTGCGCCCCCATGCAGACCAGCTTGTCGACCGTTACTCGGAGCGCAAGCACGCCGGCGTGCCGGTCGACATCACAACCGATCTGTCGAGCATTGCCATCAACACCTAATAGCCAAAAGGCTTAGAAGCGCGGTGGCTTCGGCTCCCGTTTAACCGTCGCACGCCATGGACGTGTAGGGGAAGGAAGGGCGACCCGTAGCGCAGTCGCCCTCCCTCGAACGCCATCCATCGTTCTGCCCATCTCCCTCGCGATCGTCGCCAGGGGCTGCCTCGCAGCAATCCGTTGGCGAAGCTCTGCGTCGGCTTCCTCCGTCCAGCGCCACAGCTTTCGTGTCGTCACCGCGCGCTCACGGGTGCAGGTGCCCGGTGTCCTCACAAGGCTCGGCGGCCGCCTCGGTCTGGATCGTACAATGCTCTATCCCGAACCGGCTATCGAGCATGTCCGCAACCGTCTTCCTCACCGCATCAGCATCGGCGCCGTCGGCAAGCGTGACGTGCGCGGTGCAGCTCATATTGTCCGATGCCATCGACCAGACATGAAGGTCGTGGACTCCGGCAACACCGGGCAGGCCGGCAATCCCGGCACGCAACTCGGGCAGCTTGATCCCTCCGGGGACACCCTCCAGCAACACGTTGGTGGTGTCTCGGAGCAGCACCCACGTTCGGGGCAGTACCCATAGGCCGATGCCGACCGCGACAATGGGATCGACCCACGTCCACCCGGTGAACCGGATCGCGAGCGCCCCCGCGATCACCCCTACGGAGCCGATCATGTCGGCCCAAACCTCGAGGTAGGCACCCTTCACGTTCATGCTCGTGTCCTTGCCGGACGTGAGCAGCTTCATGGATATGAGGTTCACCACGAGGCCGATCGCAGCGACGATCATCATCCCCGTTGACTGGACCACCTCGGGCTGCCGGAAGCGCTGTACCGCCTCCACCAGCACGTAGATCGCTACGGCGAACAGCAGCAGGGCGTTGAAGGCAGCAGCTAGGATCTCGAACCGCTTGTAGCCGAAGGTCCGCTTGTCATCGGCCGGCTTCTGTCCGAACCGGATCGCGAGCAGCGCGATCACCAGCGCTGCCACGTCGGTGAGCATGTGCGCTGCGTCGGAGAGAAGCGCGAGGCTGTTGAAGACAAAGGCTCCGACAACCTCGGCCACGAGGTAGGCGGTCGTAAGTGCCAATGCCCAACTCAGCATCTTGGCATTGGCGCCGGCAGTGTGGTCGTGGGCGTGTCCGCCCGCTGCATGCTCGTGCATGATTATGCCTTTCAGTGCGCCTGCGCGGGGAGGGGCGGGAGTTCGACATGTCCGTCTGCCGGTGCGGGCAGGGCGCGGCTTCCGAAGCGGGCGTAGAGCGTCGGCAGCACGAACAAGGTGAGCAGCGTCGCGGAGATCAGGCCCCCGATGACGACGGTGGCCAGCGGCTTTTGCACCTCCGCTCCCGCGCCATGCCCCAGTGCCATCGGCACGAAACCGAGCGAAGCCACGAGCGCCGTCATCGCGACCGGCCTGAGCCGGACCAGCGCGCCTTGGTGGGCCGCAAGCGACCGATCCATGCCGTCCCGCATCAGGTCGTGGATGGACGTCACCATGACCAACCCGTTGAGAACAGCGATGCCGGAAAGCGCGATCAAGCCGACCGCCGCGGAAATCGAGAAGGGCATCCCGCGCAGCACGAGCGCGAGTACCCCTCCCACCAGCGCCAAGGGGACGCCGGTGAACACGATCAGGGCGTCTCGAACGGAGCCTAGCGCCCCATAGAGCAACAGCATGATAACCACGAAACAGATCGGCACTACGAGTGCGAGGCGATCACGGGCCGACGCCAGGTTCTCGAACTGACCGCCCCATTCGAGGTACGTCCCCGCCGGCAGCTTCACTTGGGCGTCGATCGCCGACCGGGCATCCGCAACGACGCCCGCAACATCGCGGTCACGCACGTTCGCCTGCACCACCACGCGCCGTTTTCCGTTTTCCCGGCTGATCTGGTTCGGTCCATCGACAACGGCGATATCGGCCACGGTCGACAGCGGCACGAAGCCACCACCCGAGGTCGGCACCGGCACCTGAGCAACTGCCGTCAGGTCGGACCGGGAGCTTTCCGCCATTCGGATCACGACAGGAAAGCGGCGATCGCCCTCGAAGATCACGCCGGCCTGTCGGCCCCCGATCGCGGCCGCAACCGTGTCCTGCACGTCGCCGGCGGTTACGCCGACACGCGACATGGCAGTGCGGTTAGGCCGGATGTCGAGCATCGGCAGACCTTCAGTTTGTTCGACCCGCACATCTGCGGCACCCCGTGTCCGCCGAAGGATGCCGGCGATCCGATCTGCGGTCGCATTCATCTCGCCGAAGTCGTCACCGAACACCTTGATGGCGATGTCGCCGCGGACGCCTGCGATCAGCTCGTTGAAGCGCATCTGGATGGGCTGCGTGATCTCGTAGGCGTTGCCGGGGAGGGCGGAGAGACGCTTCTCAAGGCGCTCCACCAACTCTTCCTTGGAGAGACCGGCATCGGGCCATTCCGCCTTCGGCTTCAGGATGACGAAGGTGTCCGTGGCGTTCGGCGGCATTGGGTCGGATGCGATTTCGGACGTACCCGTGCGCGAGAAGGCAAAGCGGACCTCGGGTGCCTTGGCGAGGGCCTTTTCCACCTGGAACTGCATTGCCTGGCTCTGGTCGACCGACGTGCCGGGGATACGCACGGCCTGTACGAGGATGTTTCCCTCGTCGAGCTGAGGCAGGAACTCCTGCCCCAAGGTGGTGAAGGCGACGCCGGCAAGCGCCAGCGCGCCGATTGCGACGCCGATGGTGAGTGTCGGGCGACGCATGGCCGCATCGAGACCCGGCTCGTAGCGCTGCCGGAGGAACGTCACGACCCGGCTTTCCTTCTCCTCCACCCGCTTGCTGAGCCAGATGGCGATGGCCGCGGGCACGAAGGTCAGCGACAGGATGAAAGCGAACACTAGCGCGATGATGACGGTGAGCGCCATCGGCTCGAACATCTTGCCCTCGACACCCGTGAAGGTGAGCAAGGGCGCGTAGACGAGGATGATGATCGCCTGGCCGTAGACGGACGGGCGGATCATCTCGCGTGCGGACGCGGCGACCAGCCCGAGCCGCTGCTCCATCGTCAGCTCGCCGTCGCGACCATGCTGGGCCTCGGCGAGGCGCCGCAATGCGTTCTCAACGATGATGACGGCGCCGTCCACAATCAGGCCGAAGTCGAGCGCGCCGAGGCTCATCAGATTGGCCGAAACGCCCGCCTGCAACATGCCGATGCTGGTGAGCAGCATCGTGATCGGAATGACGAGGGCCGCGATCAGCGCTGCCCGGAAGTTTCCGAGCAGGGCGAAGAGAACGACGATGACCAGCAGCGCGCCTTCGGCGAGATTGCGGGCAACCGTCGATATGGTGGAGTTCACCAGTTCGGTCCGGTTCATCACCGGCTTCACGACGACATCGACCGGCAGCGAACGGCCGATCTGGGCCAGCCGTTCGGCTACTCCGGTTGAGACGGTGCGACTGTTCTCGCCGATCCGCATGACGGCCGTCCCGACGACGACCTCATGCCCGTTCTCGGACGCCGAACCCATGCGCAGCGCCTGACCGGTCCGAATGGTCGCGATCTGGTTGAGGAGGATCGGCACACTCTCGCGGGTGGCGACGACGGTTCGGGCAAGCTCGTCGGCATTGCGCACGCGCCCATCGGAGCGGACGGCAAGCCCTTCGCCATTGCGATTGACGACCCCGGCGCCGGCGCTGGTGTTGTTGCGCTCCAGCGCGGTGGTGAGATCCTGCAGCGTCAGCCGCATTGCGGCCATCCGCTGAACGTCGGGGACGACGAGATATTCCTTGGTGTAACCGCCAAGGGAGTCGACCCCCGCTAGGCCCGCCGTGCTCTTGAGCTGAGGAGTGACGATCCAGTCCTGGACGGTGCGCAGGTAGGTTGCCTTGTCGGCCTCGCTGACGAGGTGATCGCCTTCGGGCGTGATGTAGCTGCCGTCACGTTGCAGGCCAGGCTCACCGTTGCGGTGACGAACCTGATCCAGCTCGCGGTACTCGACCGTCCACATGAAGATGTCGCCGAGCCCGGTCGCGATCGGCCCGATTTCGGGGTTCACGCCCTCGGGAAGGTCTTCCTCCGCAGTCCGCAGCCGCTCCGCCACCTGTTGACGGGCGAAGTAGATATCGGTCTTTTCGGTGAAGACGGCGGTGACTTGGGCGAAGCCGTTGCGGCTGAGCGAGCGGGTATATTCGAGGCCGGGAATGCCGGCGAGCGCGGTCTCGACCGTGAACGCGACCTGTTTCTCGATCTGATCGGGGGACAGTGCAGGAGCAACGACGTTGATCTGCACCTGGTTGTTGGTGATGTCGGGAACGGCGTCGATCGGGAGCTGGCGCAGCGCGCCGATCCCGAGCAGCGCAGCAGCGACGGTGAGAAGCAGGACCAGCCAACGCTTCTCGACGGAGAGGGTGACGATGCGACCGATCATGGCTCAGTCCTCATCCCCGCCTTCGCCTTTGCCGAGTTCGGCCTTGAGCGTGAAGCTGTTGGTGGAAGCGATCCGTTCCGAGCCTGTGAGCCCGGACGTGACGACGACCTGACCACCGTTGGTGCGCCCCAACGTCACCGGCGTTGCCCGGAACCCGGTCGGGGTTCGCACGAAGACGAACGACTTGTCCTCGATCATCTGTACTGCGGCGGATGGCACGGCGACGGTGCGATCCCCGCTGGTCGGCACCAGGATCGAAACGTTGACCGTCTCACCGATGCGCCATGTGCTGCCGGCATTATCGAGCGTGACGATCACCGGCACCAAGCGCGTCGTTTCGTCCAGAATGGGAGACACGAACGTGACGCGCCCCTCCTGACGGCGCCCCGCTGCTGTCACCTCGACGCGCGCGCCGGGCCTCACCCGGCCCGCATCGCTAGGCACCAGCGAGGTTGCGACCGTGACCTTGGAAAGGTTGGCGACCCGGAAAAGCTCGGCGTCGGCTGCGACTGACTGACCGAGCGTGGCCGAGCGCGCGATGACCTGACCGGCGATCGGCGAGCGCACCGCGATGCGGTTGAGCGCGCCGCCTCCGCTGCCGGTCGCGGACAATTGCTGCTCCGCCAAACGAAGTGCTATGCCGGCTTCCGTGGCGGCGGTCCGCGCCGCTACGAGATCCTGTTCCGGCGAGACACGCTCGGCGAACAGGCGCTGCTCCCGACGAAGGTTCGATTGCGCAAGGGCGGCACGCGCGCGAGCGGCTTCCACTTCGGCTTTGAGGGAAGCCGCTTCGCGGCTCTCAATGATGGCGAGGGGATCGCCGCGACCGACGGACTGGCCGAGATTGCGAGTCAGCGAGACAAGCCGCCCGCCCAACGATGCTGATACCACCTGCACGCCTTGCGGATCGCCTTCGATCGTTGCCGAAAGCTCGATCGCACCGGCCACACCACCGACCGTCGGCCGCGTGACCTCGATCCCGGCGTCCGCGATCTGCTGCGCGGATAGGGTGACGACATCTTTGGGGCCTTCTTTGGCCTCGGCTGCCTCGGCGCCTTCCGTCTTTTCGGCTCCGGCTTTTTCGCCGGCTTCACCACTGCTGCCGGCTCCCCCGCATCCGGCAAGGATGAGGGCCAGGGTCACGGGCGCCAGCGTCCGCATGATGATCTTCGTCATTGAATGGTTTCCTCGGGGGAGGGCGCGGCGGCAACGAGCCGTTCCAGGCGTGCCTTTGCGTCGTGATAGGTGGCGAGCGCGTCGATCGCGGCGGTGCGCGTCTCGGACAGTGTCCGCTCGGCATCGAGCAAGTCGAGCTGGCCGAACTTGCCCTCGCGGTAGCCGATCCGGGCAATACGAGCCGCCTCGGCAGCTGACGCCAGCATCGGCCCGCTCGCATTGCGTGCGGACGTGGCGGCATTGGCCACCTCCGCCTGAACGTTCGCGATGTCCTGCGCCACGTCCAGCTCGGCGGCACGCCGCAAGGCCTGAGCCTGATCGCTCTGCGCGCGGGCCTGGGCTACGGCTGCCTTGCCGTTGTTGAAGACGGGGAACGGGATGGAAACCCCGAATACCGCGGCAACGTCGTTGGTCGCCTCGAGCCGTCGTGCGCTGGCGCTCAGCGTTATGTCGGGAACGCGCTGAGAGCGAGCGAGCCGCACCTGTGCTTCGGCCGTCGTTGCGTCGGCACGGGCCGCTGCCAGGGCGAGCGTACCGGCGGGTTCGATCGGCCTCGCCGGTCCGAAGCCCTCGACACGATCATACCATGCGAGGTCCAGGGGCGCGGTCACGGGCTGCCCAATCCGGCGCGCGAGATTGTCCCGCGCCACCTCGGCAAGCCGCTGGGCACGCTCCACGGCCGTCTCTGCGTTGATGCGCAGCACGTCGGCACGCTGCTGTTCGAGCGGTGATGCACGTCCCGCCTGCACACGGACCCCGGCTGCGCGCAGCGCCTCACGGGCGATGCCGGCCTGCTCGCGCGCCGTAACGAGACGACGCTCGGCCGATGCTGCCTGAATGTAGAGCTGGGTGACGGCAAGCCGCAAATCGGCCTCGGCCAGCACCGTGCCTATACGCGCCCGATTGCCGAGTGCGTCGGCGACCGCGATCCGTGCCGACCTTTTTCCTCCTAGTTCGATGGGGAGCGCCAGACCGGCGGTTGTCTCGGCGCTGCGGAGGCCGCGATATTGGCCGCTGCCGGCGATGTTCTCGGTTTCGGCGACGATCGACGGGTTTGGCCGGTAGCCGGCGACGGTACGTCCCGCCTCGGTCGCCCGCACCCCGGCTGTAGCGGCTTCGAGACTAGGCGCGGTTGCGCCGGCGAGCGCCAGCGCTCGCTCCAGCGTGAGCGGGGGACTGGTCGATGCCGGCTCGGATGATTGCGCATGCGCGATCGACGCGCACGACGCCACGGCCAATAAGGCCGCGATAAAACGGGACATGGTGACGAACTCCTGACGAACCTGAGGTGCCGCGCGGGAGCTCCCGGCGGATTAGGCGATCGTCAGGCTTGGGGTGGTCGCAGGGCCGGGTCCGAAGGCACCGGTGCCATCGGGTCGTTGTTCCACGCGATGGGCGCCATAGGCAGCTCGCTTACGGAGGCGGCAAGACTGGCTTCGAAGGGCACGCCGATATGATGGCCGTGACAACCACCATGATGGTGCGGGTAGGACTTGTCGGCATCGGCCGGCACCTGGTCCCCGTCACCGACGCTATGTTCGAGCGAGCTGGCGGAGGTAGGATCGACGCATCTCAAGCCTTCGGTCGCATGCGCGACCGATCCCAACCCAAGCGAAAGCATGAGCATGAGACAGAGGAACAAGGCGGAAAGTCGGTGCATTGGCCTCCACTTTAGCAGCTTACCGGTTGCCATGTAACGGCTGCCTGTAATTGGAAGGAGCAGGCGTGGAACCGGATCGCAGTTCGGCGCGCGCTTGTCGCATGATCTGGATGCCACCCGACAAACCGAGCACCGCCATCAACGTGGCCACCACAAGATCAGGCCACGCGCTGTTCAGACCGAAGACGCCGCCTGCGGCCAGCACCACGGCGATGTTGCCGATCGCGTCATTGCGCGAGCAGATCCAGACCGAACGCATGTTCGCGTCACCACTGCGAAAGCGATACAGCATCACTGCTACCAAGATGTTCGCGATCAGCGCCGCGACGCCCACGACACCCATGACCTCGGCATGAGGCACAGTGCTGTGGAGCGCTCCCCAACCCGCGGCGAGCAGCACATAGAGCCCGAGCAGCGCAAGGGTCGCTCCCTTCAGCATCGCTGCGCGCGCGCGCCAGGCTATCGCCATCCCGGCGACACCAAGGCTGATCGCGTAGTTGGCGGCATCACCGAAGAAGTCGAGCGCGTCGGCTTGGAGCGCTTTCGACCCGCCCGTGATCCCGGCGACGATCTCGACCGCGAACATACCGCCATTGATGGCGAGCGCGATCCATAGCGCGCGCCGCCACTTCGGGTCATTCAGGGTGCCCGCCTTGTCGGACGCGCAGCTCGTGCAGGCCATCTTGCCACCTCGATAGAATCGATCTGGCAGCCTATATGGACCCTCTAGTCGCTAGAGGGTCAAGCACTGTGTCTGAAAAACTGACGATCGGGAAACTGGCCTTGGCGACGGGCACCAAGGTCGAGACAATCCGCTATTACGAACAAATCGGCTTGCTGCCGGCCCCAGCTCGGTCGGCCAGCAATTACCGGACCTATGAGGGTGAGCATCTGCGCCGCCTCTCCTTCATTCGTCGGGCGCGCGATCTCGGCTTCTCCATCGAACAGGTGCGGGAGCTGATGGGGCTCGCCGATCGTCGCGAGCAATCCTGCATGGCCGTGGACGTGATCGCCAACCAACATCGGGATGCAATAACGCGGAAGATTGCCGACCTGACGGCGCTTGCGGCCGAGCTGGACACGCTGATCGACTCCTGTAGCCGCAACACAGTGGCGGACTGCAGGATCCTTGAGGCCTTAGCCCCGCAGTAATTGCCATCGCGCCTCCTAGCGTGATGCGGGCAGCTTCTGTCAGGCAACCACCCGCACCCCGCTTTTGGGGATCGAGACCGGCTATTGCCGCCTAATCGAAGTGACTTCGGCGGTCATACCCCGTGCCTTGGCGGTGAAACCGACCCGCTGCCCCTTTTGAAGATCCTTGAGCAGCGTGGGGGGCGAAGCACGGAAAGTCATGGTCATTGCCGGCCAACCGATTGCCGGGATGGGACCGTGCTTGATGGTTACGGTTCCACCGCGAGGGTCGAGAGCGGTAATCGTGCCTACGCCCTTGCCGACTTTGACGGCCGAAGCGGCCGGCGACGCTGGAGCGGCCAAGGCATTGGTGGCGAGGGGGGTTACGAGCAGGATAAGACCGGCCCGAAGCATAGACGTTACTTTCATGATGTACTCCTTTTGGCGCTAGTGAGACCCCGCTGCCGCAACAGCATGTAGGCAGCAGGCAAGATGAACATGGAGAGGAGAGGGGCTGTGAGCATTCCGCCGATCATCGGCGCCGCGATACGGCTCATCACCTCAGAACCGGCACCGTGTCCGACCAACACGGGAAGCAGGCCGGCGATGATGACGGCAACGGTCATCGCCTTAGGCCGCACCCGCAACAGCGCGCCTTCCCGGATCGCTTCGACTACTTCTTCTCTCGAAGGCGCCGGCCCGCGGTCGGCGAGCGCGTGCTTCAGATAGATCAGCATGATGACGCCGAACTCTGCGGAGACGCCTGCCAAGGCGATGAACCCGACGCCCGTCGCGACCGACTGCGCATAGCCGAGCAGCCAGAGGATCCAGATGCCCCCAACGAGGGCGAAAGGCAGGGTCCCCATGACCAATGCCGCCTCGTCGAGCCGGCCGAAGGTCAGGTAAAGCAGCAGGAAGATAATCGCGAGCGTTGCCGGAACGACCAGCATCAGCCGGCTCTCGGCACGCTGCAGATACTCGAACTGCCCTGAATAGGCGATCGATACGCCGGGGCTGAGCCGCACCCCTTTTGCAACGGCACGCTGCAAGTCCGCGACGGTCGAGGCCAGATCACGGCCGCGGACATCGACATAGACCCATGTCGATGGTCGGCCGTTCTCGGTTTTCAGCATCGGTGGTCCTTCGGCGACCGAAACCGTAGCGACGGTACCGAGCGTGATCTGCTGCCCCGTGGCGGTCACGATCGGAAGCGTGCGCAGCCCGTCCAGGCTGTCTCGCAATTCTCGCGGGTAGCGAACGCTGATGGGATAGCGGGCCAAGCCTTCGACCGTTTCCCCGATCGTCTCGCCCCCGATCGCGCCCGACACGATCTCCTGCACATCGGCAATGTTGAGGCCGTACCGGGCGGCGTTCGCCCGATTGATGTCCACGTCGACATAGCGTCCACCAGTCAAGCGCTCCGCCAAAGCGGAACTGACCCCGGGCACGGTCCTGGCGATCCGCTCGACGTTCGCCGCGATCCGGTCCAGCTCGGCAAGGTCGGCGCCCGAAACCTTCACGCCGATCGGGCTCTTGATCCCGGTCGCGAGCATGTCGATCCGGTTTCGGATGGGCGGCACCCAGACGTTGGTGAGCCCGGGCACACGTACAGTCCGGTCCAGCTCTTCCACGAGCTTCGCCGGCGTCATCCCCGCTCGCCACTGGTCGCGTGGCTTGAACTGGATCGTCGTCTCGAACATCTCGAGCGGCGCGGGGTCTGTCGCGGTTTCGGCGCGCCCGGCCTTCCCGAACACGGTTGCGACCTCCGGCACCGTCTTGATGAGCCGATCAGTCCGTTGCAGCAGGTCAGAGGCACCGGCGGCTGAGAGGCCCGGCAAGGCCGACGGCATGTAAAGCAGGTCGCCCTCATCCATCGAGGGGATGAACTCGCCTCCGAGCCGAGCAAGCGGCCAGGCTGTTGTTGCCAGCACGACGACGGCGACGGCGATCGTCACCCAGGGGCGCGCCATGACCCGATCCAAGGCAGGACGATAGAGGCGGGTCAGTCCACGGTTGATGACATTGTCCTGCTCCGCGGGAATGCGCCCTCGGATCAACCAGCCCATCAGCACCGGAACGAGCGTGACCGACAGAATAGCGGCCGCGGCCATCGCATAACTCTTGGTGAAGGCGAGCGGGGCGAATAGCCGCCCTTCCTGAGCCTCCAACGTGAAGACCGGCACGAAGGAGAGTGTGATGATGACAAGGCTGAAGAACAGTGCGGGCCCAACCTCTGCGGCAGCTTCGGTAATGACCTGCCAGCGCTCCTCACCGACGAGTGCCTGGCCGGCGTTCTCATGCTCCCAATGCTCGATGCGCTTATGCGCGTTCTCGATCATGACGATGGCAGCATCCACCATGGCTCCGATCGCAATCGCGATCCCGCCCAAAGACATGATGTTGGCGTTCACGCCCTGGACCCGCATGACGAGCAAGGCGGCGAGCACACCTAGCGGCAAGGTCACGATCGCGACCAAGGCCGATCGAACGTGCCACAGGAACAGGCCGCAGACGAGCGCGACGACGACGAACTCCTCAAGGAGCTTGCCCGACAGGTTCTCCACCGCGCGATCGATCAGCTGCGAACGGTCGTAGGTGGTGACGATCTGCACGCCGGAAGGAAGGCTTTGCCTCAAGTCCGCCAGCTTGGTTCTAACCGCCTCGATTGTCTCGCGGGCGTTCTTGCCTTGGCGCAAGATGACGACGCCCCCCGCAACCTCTCCGTCTCCGTTCAGATCGGCGATGCCGCGCCGCATCTCCGGCCCGAGCTGTATGGTGGCGACGTCGCCCAACGTCACCGGAACCCCGGCGCCGGCGACCCTGAGGGGGATCGCACGGAAATCGTCAACTGTGCGGAGATAACCCGACGCGCGGACCATATACTCCGCCCCGCCCATCTCGAGCACCGAACCGCCCGCCTCCTGATTGGCACGGCGGATGGCCTCTACGGTCTGAGCGTGGGTGACGCCGAGCGCGGCAAGCCGCGTCGGGTCGAGCAGAACCTGGTACTGCTTCACCATGCCCCCGATGCTGGCGACCTCCGCGACACCAGGAAGGGTCTTCAGCTCGTACCGCAGGAACCAGTCCTGCAACGATCGGAGCTGAGACAGGTCATGGCGGCCGCTGCGGTCCACCAGCGCATATTCGTAGATCCAGCCAACCCCGGTGGCATCGGGGCCGAGCGCGGCTTGCGCCCCTTGTGGCAGCCGACCTTGAACCTGGCTCAGATATTCGAGGACGCGGGAACGTGCCCAATACAGGTCGGTGCCCTCATCGAAGATCACATAGACGTAGCTGTCGCCGAAGAAGGAATAGCCGCGCACGGTCTTGGCGCCGGGCACGGAAAGCATGGTGGTGGTCAGCGGATAGGTGACCTGGTTCTCGACGATCTGCGGGGCTTGGCCCGGCCAGCTCGTCCGGATGATGACCTGGGTGTCCGATAGATCGGGCAAGGCATCGACAGGGGTCGCTCGCATGGCGAAGACGCCGGCAATGGCGAGCGCGAGGGCTGCCAGCACAACAAGGAAGCGATTGGCGACGGACCAGCGAATAATGGTGGCGATCACCGTCCGCCCTCCCGAACGATGCGGCGCAAGGTCGGGCCTTCCGACGGCTGCTCGAAGCCGAACCGGACACGATCGCCTTTCTTGTAGCCGCGTAGCAAGGCGGGATCGGCAACGCGGAAGGTCATCGTCATCGCCGGCCACCCGATCGCCGGCACCGGCTGATGGGACAGCGTGATGGAGCGAGGGTCGATCGCCTCCACACTTCCGAGGGTTTCATAGACTTGACCCGTCGAAGCGGATGGCTGCTTCGGTTGCGGCTTCGCGTCGCCGCTGATTGGCCGCGCATCGAGCCCCGCAAGGCTAGCCTCGGAATCGATCAGGAACTGGCCCGATGCCACGATCTTTTCGCCGTCCGCGAGCCCCGCAAGGATTTCAGTCTTCCCGCCGCCTTCGGTGCCGATCCGGACCTCGGCGGGTCGGAACCGCCCTCCGGGACTGGCGAGCATGACGAGCGTGCGGCGGCCGGTACGGATCACAGCTTCGCTGGGCACGAGCAGTCTGTCGCGTGCGTCCTGACCCAAGGCGACGCTGGCGAACATGCCCGGTCGGAGCCTGCCGCCTTTGTTGGCAAGCTCGATCCGAACGGTCAGCGTGCGGGTCTCGGCCTGCGCCTGGGGTAGGATCGCGGCAACGCGGCCAGCGAAACTTTCGCCGGGAAAGGCCGCAAGCGTGGCGGTTACAGGGACGCCGACGCGCAGCGTACCGGCGCTCGCCTCGGGAACGGCCGCATTCAGCCAGACCGTGCCAAGCCCGTTCACCTCGGCAAGGGTCTGCCCTTGCGCCATGGTCATTCCCTGCCGAACGCTGAGCGTCTTGATGACACCGCCGATCGGCGTGCGGATCGTCGTGCGTCCGCCCGTCGAGCCGGTCATGCCGAGCAGCGTCATGCGTTGGCGAGCGGCACGTAACAGCGCCGCGTCGCCCGTGCGCCGGACGGCTTCGTACTCGGCTTGCGCGCCTGCCCATTCGGGAACGAGGAGGTCGGCAAGCGGAGCCCCCGCAGGCACTACGTCACCAGGCGCGCGCGCATAGACCCGTTGGACGAAGCCGGCGCTGCGCGCCTGAACGACAGCGAGGTTACGCTCGTTGAAGTCGATGCTGCCCGTCACCGTCATCGGATTGGTGAGCGCTCCTCGTTCCGCTGACACGATCCGCGCACCAAGGCGCTGGATACTCGCTGCGTCGATAGTGACACCTGGAGGGGCATTCGCAGCGGAGCCATTATCGGCATATCGGGGGATCATCTTCATCCCCATCGACGAAAGGCCCGGGCCGTCATGATGCTCGGCCGGTATCATGGGGTCATACCAGTAGAGTATCTTGCGCTGGTCGGTCGGCGCCTGCTGCATTGGCGAGCCGGCGGTGTTTCCAAGCCGCGCGATGCCGAAACCAATGCCGCCTGCTACAAGGGCCAGTGCGCCCGCAGCGGTTGCAAGACGGGCGCGGGTCATGGTCGTGCCGCTCATCGGTCGTCGCTCCCGAAGGTGATGGTGAGGCGGACTGCATCGGAAGCGACCTGCGCCTCCCGTTCGAGCGCCGTCAGTTCGGCGTCTGCAAACGCCGCCTTGGCATCAATGACGTCGGTGAGGCTTGCCCGACCGGCCGAGTAGCTGGCCGTCTCTAATTCCGCTCGCTCCCGAGCGAGCGGAAGAAGGACGCGTTGTGCCCGCTGCCACTGGCTGTGGTGCATCTGATGGTCAGCCAGAGCGGCCTCGAGGTCGGCCGCGAGAGTGCGTCGCGTTTCCTCGCGCTGCGCCTCTGCCTGTGCTTCAGCAGATTGCCGCGCCGCTATGCGCGGATTCTGGCGGGACCGTGCGAAGAGCGGCAGGCTCATCGAAACGCCGGCCGATATCATATCTCCATAGCGAGGATCGCGGCGCTGGTACGCCACCTCGGCACCCCAATCCGGGCGCTTCTCCGCTCGTGCTGCGTCCACATCGGCCTGGGCGCGACGAATGCCAGCGTCGGCAGAAATCATGTCGGGATGCTGCTCAAGCGCTACCCGCAGGCGTACCGGGGCCAAGTCGATCGCCGGCACGTCTCCTGCGATCTCGGGAGCCTGTACGCCCGTCCAGCGGGCCAGCATGGCGCGGGCACGCGCAACTGCGGCTACCAGCTCGTCGCGCCGATCCTCCAGACCGGCAATGGCCTGATCGATTCCCAAGCTTTGGGCCGGACGCGCCGTGCCGGACGAAACGGCCGTTCGCGCGGCAGGTGGAAGTGCGCCCAGCGACCGGATGATCGCATCGATCGCTGCCAACCGTCGACCGGCATAGGCAAGGTCGATCCACGCTTGTCCTGCACCCAACCGGATCTGCCGGAGCTTGATCTCCTGGGATGCTTGGGCGGTTACGATCGCCGCCTGGGCTTGCGCCTGCGCGGCGTGGCGCTTGGCCAGGTTGGGTAAGTCCTGCTGAAAGCCGACCCGCCCCATCGTCATGTCGTCACGCGACAGCGAGAAGGCGGGAGGTCCCGAAATTGGATAGTTATCGATCCCGATCGATAATCGGGGATCGGGAAGACTTCCGGCAGCGCCGGCCTCAGCTTGGGCAGCCGTGACTCCCGCGCGCCCTGCGGCTGCCCCGGGGGCGTTTGCGACCGCCCCGCGTATCGCTTGGTCGTAAGTAAGAGATTCTGCGTGTGCGGCACTCGTCGAAAGCGCCGCCACGGCCAGCATCAGGGATGCGCGCATGGCTAAGTCCGTCTGGAGGGAGTGATACGATCACGCGCTCTCGCCCACGCCCCCTTACGGGAACGCGGATGCAAGACCGCGATCGGGTCAACTCAGACGGTGGGCGGTTGCAGTTCCGGCATTAGGTCGCGTCCGGCCAAGGGTGCATCCACAACGCGGTAGGCGACAGGAGGCAGGGGAACGCGTGGTGCCGTCAAAGGGAGGCGGTCCTGGATGGTCATGGGGATCATGCATCCCATCTGAGCGATGCATGCGAGCGTAAGCCCTTTGCAGGGCTGCTCGTGCACGGCCTTCGGCATGCCCTCCATGCCGGCGCAGTCCATGCCGGACGGCATGGCATGGCTCGCTTCCATCATCGGCGCGAGCGCCGGCCCCCCGGCATAGGCAGCCTGCTGACCGAACAGGCCAAGCAACGCTCCCAAGAGGAGAAAGAGGGAAAGATGACCTTTCACACCGATACGGTCGGGCGTGGACGTGCGGGTGTCAACGACTATCCGCCGTGATGGGCAAACACACGCCGGCCACCAGGGCCGAACGCGATCACGTCATACGGCTGCGCTTTCATGCCCGGCACTTCCATGCCGGGTGAACCCATCGGCATCCCAGCCACGGCGAGGCCGCGCACGCCCTTGGAATGCTGCGCAAGCGCTCGCTTCATGTCAGCGATCGGGACATGTCCCTCGAACGCCATGCCGTCGATGATCGCGGTATGGCAGGAGCCGAGATCCGCGGGCACGCCTGTTTTGCGCTGGAGCACATCGCGGTGCGCATCGTCGATAATCTGGACGTTGCGGCCGAACTGCTGGCGCACCTGTGCCGCCCACTTCTCGCAACAGCCACATCCTGGATCGCGATGCATCGCAATACTGTTCGCCGCCAAGGCGGCAGCCGGCATCATCATGGCTGCGGCAGCAAGTGCGCTTCGGATCGACAACTTCATCGCTCGACTCCTCGGTTAAGCCCCGCCCGTTAGGGCGGGGGCTTAGGCAACGGCGTTACTGTGAACGCTTGCCCATCTTGCGCAGCATAGCATTGAGCGTCGCTATTTCGCGGTTCTGACTGGCGATTGTCTTCTGCGCCTCACGCCGGATTTCGGCATTCTGGCTGTGATGAAGCACGGTCTGCGACATGGTCACGGCACCGCGATGGTGCTCGATCATCTTGCGGATCCACGTCTCGCCGGCATCGGCGCCCATCGCCGACATCATCTTCTCGTTCATCTTCATCATGTCCGGCCCATAAGGGTTGGCCGGAGTCGACTGCATCATCTTGGAATGATCCATGCCCTGCATTTGGCTATGGTCCATCCCCGCCATGCCACCCTGCTGCGCGGCAAGGGGGGTGGCGGCGAGCGCTGCGGCAAGAAGGCCGATCGTCGTAATGTTCTTCATGGTCGTGCTCCTAGAACGGCCCCCGCCCAAGGAGAGATACGGCCGGGAGGGTCTTACCCCTTGCGGCCTTGGTTGATTTTAGCGGATCGGCTGGAGGGTGTTCACTCCGACGGTCTCGTCGGTCTCTGGCGGCGGAGGGGGCACCTGCTTGTCACGATAGGAGAGCAGGTCGGGCGCATTCGCCGGCGTTGGGTGTGCCTCGAGGCGGGCGATCGCTCGCATCATCTGTGTGATCTCACGGACCTGAGCGTCGATGATCCCGTCTGCCAGCTTGCGCACCTCAGGGTCTTTGATGTGGGCACGCTCACTCGTCATGATCGCGATCGAGTGGTGCGGGATCATCGCCTTCATGTAGCTCACGTCGTCCACGGTCTCCTGGCTGCGGACAAGCCATAGCGCTAGCGCGAACACCACGATGCTACCGCCGATGATCGCGGCATTCATCCGCTTGTTCTTGTACATCGACCACATGAAGAGGAGCATGATGATCGACATCGTGGCGCCCATCACGAAGGCCATCCAGAACCGTGTCTGGCTGAACTCGATATGCCCGAGAGCATAGACATTCACATACATGAGCCCGAACATGACGACGGTCGAGGTCGCCACCATCGCCGCGAAGCGACCGTAGCCCATTCCCATGTTCATCTTGCCTTGGTGGTCGTCCATCATGCGACTCCCTGTTTGGAAATACGCCCCCCGGCTTTACGGCGCGACCGTCTCGGCCAACGCATGAACAGAAGAATCGCGCCCGACACCGCGAAAACGAGACCGCCTGCGGCAAAAGCGTTGAGCCATGGCGTGTTAAACCGCTCATGCTCGGTCCAGTCCATGATGTGGAGGCCCCAGAAAAAGTCGTAGAGCCGCCACGTTCCTGTCCGGACCGAAGTGAGCCGTCCCGTCTCAGCCGCTACATAGATGCGCGTGGCGTCATCGTCGGCGAAAGTGGCACGCCACGCGGGCAATGACCCCCGATATTCGGTACTGGCGCGTTCAACCCGCTCGAGAGTGGGCGCGGGGACGCCAGCCCCACGATATGCTTTCTGGGCAATCATACCGGCCACCTTGGCGTCCAGTAGTGGAAGCGGCGCAGCGGTGCGGGCGTCCAGCAGGCGGATGTGTCCGTCGACAAGCTGTGCCTCGACGATAGGTCGCCCAAGCAGCATGCGGTGCTGAAGCTGGCGGACCGGCGCTCCTGCCGATGCGAGCAAGGCAGGCAACGGTGCGAAGCCTTGGGTGCTCGACAGCGCCGGCTCGGCGTTCCGTTCGATCCGGTGATCGCCATGGACGGTGTCGATCGGGAGCAGGCTCATCACAAGGCCGCTGGTGAACCAGACGATCGCCTGCGCGCCGATCAGGAGGGCAAGCCAGCGGTGGATCTTGCTAGCTCCAAGGTGGAGGCGAAGCCGGGGGCTCAGAACCACGTCCTCACGCCGGCGACGAAACTGAACCCGCCGGTGTCATCGCCCCGCGCCCTCGTAAAGTGCGCGGTATCGCCGAACTGCCGTTCCCAAGACACACCGATGTAGGGGGCGAACTCACGCGACTTTTCGTAACGGAGGCGCAGCCCGAGCTCGAGGTCGGTGAGCCCCGACCCGATGCCGTCGCGCCGCACGTCCTGGGCTGCAAAATTGGCTTCGACGCGCGGCTGCAGCACGAAGAACTGCGTCACCCGCTCGTCGTACCAAGCCTCGGCTCGGCCTAGGACGTCCCCCTTGTCCGACAGGAACAAAGCGCCCTCGACATCGAACCAATAAGGGGCAAGTCCCTCGATGCCGACCGTAGCATAAGTGCGCGACGGGTTCGGCTTGAAGTCGTAGCGAACGCCCGCCTGGAGATTCCAGTAAGGGTCGAGCGCGCGGCTATAGAGTGCCTGCACTTCTGCCGCTTCGAGCGGTTTGCCGAACGTGCCTTCGCCCTCGCTCTTCAGGGTAAACCGGTTGATATCTCCCCCGATCCACGCTTCGCCATCCCAGCGATAACCGTCGCCGTCCTTGCGCGCCTGATACTCGGCGAGATTGAACAGCACCTGATAGTAGGTCATCCCGCCATGCTCGCGGCGCAGGTTACGGTTGGCCTCGCTCATCGCCGCCTCGCCATAGTAGCGCGACGCGGCAAGCCCGGGGGCAGGGGCAGGCGCGGGAGCATTACCCGGTTTCAGATCTGTGCCGATCGGTGCCGTCATCCCCGGCATCGACGCCATGTCGTGCTGCATTGGCTGGCCGGGTGCCATCTCCATGCCGGGCATCGCCGACATGTCGTGCCCGGCGTGTTCGCCCCCGTTCGTGGCCGGAGCGGGGCTCATGACCATGCCCTGCATGCCCGACATGTCGTGGCCGGCATGCGGGTCGGCCGGCTTGGCACCGCCCATGTCCATGCCCGACATGGCGTGACCAGCATGAGGATCGGCTACGGGAGCGACCGCGCGCTTCGTTGGTGCCTTCCGCTGGGTCGCCTTCTTGGCAGGGGCCTTCCTAGTAGCGGGCTTGGTTTTGGCAGCCGGCTTTTTCGCGGGCATCTTCATCCCGGGCATGCTCATGCCCGGCATCATCGAATGGTCCATCGTCTGGGCCGTCGCGGGCGCGACCACGATGAGCGCGCCGATCCCGGCGAGGAGGAGCGTCTTCATGCTGCTTCTCCCTTCGCGGAACGGACCTGAACGACTTGCATCATGCCCGCGTGCATGTGGTAGAGCATGTGGCAGTGGAACGCCCAATCGCCCTCGTTGGCGGTCACATCCCAACTGACCTTGCCCCCGGGCTGCACCATGACGGTGTGCTTCCTAGGGCTGTACGCGCCGTGGCCCGTCACCAGCTCGAAGAAGTGACCGTGCAGGTGGATGGGGTGGCCCATCATCGTATCGTTGACCAGCGTGACGCGGACGCGCTCGCCGGCAAGGAACGGGATCGGTGCTTTCACCTCGGACAGCTTCTCGCCGTCGAGCGCCCACATGTAGCGCTCCATGTTGCCCGTCAGGTGGATCTGCATCTCGCGCGACGGCGCGCGCAGATCGGGATTACGATCGACCGCGACCAGATCGCGGTAGGTGAGCACGCGATGCCCGACATTCTCCAGCCCCTGACCGGGATCGCCAGTGCGGTCCATCGGCATCGGCGAGATGGTCTGGACACCCGGCCCCTTCTTCACGCCGGGGGCCTTGGAGAAGTCCCGCATGTTCATATCCATGCCGGCCATTCCGCCCATCGCCATGCCGTCGTGTGCGCCTGACGCGCCGGCCATGCCCGGCATCGCAGCCCCGGCCTGGGTGCCGTGATCCATACCCGCCATGCCGGCCATCGCGCCGGCACCCGCACCGGTGGCGCCGTGGCCCATCTGCGAGTGATCCATCGTGGGAGCGGGCGTGCTGGCAGCCGGCATCGATCCATGATCCATCCCGGGCATGGCGCTATGATCCATGCCCTGCATCGATCCGCCGCCCGACATGTCCATGTTCATGTCCATCCCCATGTCCTTCATGGTGGCGACGGGACGTTTGCGGAGCGGAGGAACCTCGGCCGCCATGCCTTCGCGCGGTGCTAGGGTAGCACGCGCCATGCCGGAACGATCGACGCTCTCGCCCACCAGCGTGTAGGCGCGCTCGTCGGTCGGGGTGACGATCACGTCGTAGGTTTCGGCAACGCCGATCTGGAATTCGTCGACCTCGACGGGGCGCACGTTCAAGCCATCGGCCTGAACGATCGCCAGCTTCAGACCTGGGATGCGAACATTGAAGGTCGTCATCGCGGACGCGTTGATGACGCGCAGGCGAACTCGCTCGCCGGGTCGAAAGAGGCCGGTCCAATTGTCCTGTGGGCCATGGCCGTTGACCAGATAGGTATAGGTTGAGCCGGTCACGTCGGCGACGTCGGTCGGGTCCATCCGCATCTTGCCCCATTCGAGGCGATCCTTGAGCGGCTGATCCTCGCCTTTCAGCAAGCCGGCGAGCGTCTGCTGCTGCCGGTTGAAATAGCCCGACTGCTTCTTGAGCTTCATGAAGATGCGATGCGGGTGGAGTTGGCTATGGTCGGACAGCACGATGACGTGCTCACGGTCCGACTGGATCGGATCGGCTCCCTTGGGGTCGATCACGATCGGCCCGTAGAGGCCCATCTGCTCCTGCAGCCCGGAATGGCTGTGATACCAATAGGTCCCCGCCTGAACGATCGGGAACTCGTAGGTGAAGGTCGTGCCCTTATCGATGCCGGGGAAGGCGATGCCGGGTACGCCGTCCATCTGGAACGGCAGGATGAGGCCGTGCCAATGCAAGGAGGTTTGCTCGTCCAGGCCGTTCTCGACGTGAAGGCGCACAGTCTGGCCCTCACGCAGGCGGATCAGCGGGGCGGGGACGGTGCCGTTGATGCCGATGGCGTGGCTCTGCCGCCCGTCGATCGTCATCATCTGATGCGCGACACGCAGCCGGATGTCATCGCCCGACACGGTCGGCAGTGGCTTCACGATGCCGGCGGAAACGGGCTGCGCCCAAGCCGGCATGTACGCCGACAGGGCGACGCCTCCTCCGGCAAGGGTAGCACCGCGCAATAACTGGCGGCGGTCGAGAACGCGCGACATGGTGGCTCCTTGGGGTTGGGCCGCTGTCGGCCCGTCTTATTCCTCTACGCGAACGGGGAGCCTACCCCTTGAGCCGCATTCAACTTTTCGACCAGGCGAGCGCGAGCACGGTACAGGCGTGTCTCGACCGCTTTCTGGCTAACACCCAGCACATCTGCGGTTTCGGCCTGACTCAAGCCCTCGATGGTCCGAAGCACGAGCACCTCCTTGAGGTTCATCGGCAGGGTCGCGATCGCGCGCGTCACTCGGGCCAGTTCCTGCCGGTCCGCCGCAGCGGCGTCGGCCGCGGGTTCTTCGTCGACGACTGCTTCGGCTTGCCCGTCGAGGGGAAGGGCAAAGGATAGAAAACGGCGCACAGTCCGCTTTCTCCCCCAATCGCGGCACTTGTTGATTGCGATCGCCGACAGCCATGCTTTCATCGACCGCTGCGCATCGTAGCGCGACAGGGCCTGGTGAGCGGAGACGAACGTCTCTTGCACGAGGTCGAGTGCCTCGTCCGGCTCACCAGTGCAGGCGCGGGCGAGACGGAAGACCGGTTGCCGGTAGCGCCGCATGATTTCGCCAAAAGCAGCCTGTCGCCCGGCGATGCTTAGTGTCGCCAGCTCGCTATCGGTCAGCGAAGTCCAATCAAGGCTCACCCCTGGCCGTCGGTGAGCGCCTTCACCACCGCGGCATCGAATTGAGGGGTCTGATCGGCACGGAGGAGCTGCCGCATCGCAAAGATGTGCGCGAGCGTCGCCTTCTGCAGCTCGCCCATTGCGGCGTGGCTCTGGTCGACCGCAGCGGCGACACGGGGACCATTGCCGTGCTCGGACTCGATCGCCTCGGCGAGCCGAGCATTGGTGGCGCGCAATTCCAGTTCGAGGGCACGGCGCTGCACCGCGAACCTGTCTTCCAGAACCTTCAACTTTGCCTGCTGATCGCCATTCAGGGCAAGCTTGTGATGCAGCACCTCGTGCAGCGCCGCGCCGGGCTGCTTGGGATGGGGCAACAGCGCACGTCCAACGAACACGCCTCCGACCGCGGCTAGGAAGGCGAGCACAACGCACAGAACAACGCGAGTGGTCGATGTCATGGCTCGCCGATCAGCAATGCGGAAGGCGCGAGCGGCGAGGCTCCTCCGAGTGGCGCAAGCGATGCGACGGAGCTGGCAGTTGCCGGCAGCTCCGCACCGGCCATCCCGATTCCCAGCGCAACCACTGTCATCACGCCGATGCCGAGCCCGGCCCGCCGCGCGACAACCGGCTGCGCGCCGATGCGCGCCAGCACCCGGCTTTCGATGTCATTCAAGGCAAGGGGGACGGGTGCGCCCGCCAGTCTCGCCAGTGCTCTGTCCAGATCGTCCATGCTGTCCACTCTGCCCCTCTACCATCCCTTACGCAGCGCTGCCCATCATCCCTCATACGAGCGTGAGGGGTGGGCGCTGGCGCCGCGTAAAAGGGAATACGAGCCCTCCATTGGAGTAACCTTATGCGTCACGTTGCCCTTCCTGCCGCCCTTGCCCTTCTTGGCCTCGCCAGCACGGCCTACGCCCACCCTAAGCTGGTGTCCGCGTCTCCGACTCCGAACGCGACCGTCGCCAAGCCGGCCCGGGTCGAGATGCACTTCAGCGAGAAACTGATGCCGAAGTTTTCGGGCGCGGATCTGATGATGACCGGACATGGCGGCGCCTCGCACGCACCGATGAAGGTAGCGGCTGCAGCCGGTGTCTCCGGTGACGGTCGCACCCTTGTCGTCACGCCCAAGTCGCCACTCGGCGCGGGCCGGTACAGCGTCGCTTGGCACGTGGTCTCGACCGACACGCACCGGGTCGCGGGCAACTTCGCCTTCGCGGTGAAGTAAGGTGGAAGCCGACTGGCCGCTGATCGCGGTCCGCTTCGCGCTCTATGTGACGCTGAGCGGGCTGTTCGGCCTCTCGGCTTTCAGCCTCTATGGTCTCAAGGCCGGTGAGCGGACGGACGCGATCACCTTGCGCCCCTGGCTGGTCGGAAGCGGCCTGCTCGGCCTGCTGCTCTCTGCCATCGCCCTCGCGCTGCTTGCCGCGGCCATGGCCGGCGTGCCGCCTTGGCCGATCGATCGCGAGGCGATCGGGATGCTGCTCACCGGATCCGCGACCGGCGCGGCGTGGGAGGCACGCATGGTTGCGCTGGTGGTCGCCTCAGTCGTCGCGCTGATCGCGGCAGGACGGGCCGTTCCACTCGGCACGGTTGCACTCGCGGCGGGGATCGCGCTCGCGACACTCGCGTGGACGGGTCATGGCGCGATGGACGAAAACGCGACGGGCTGGGTGCATCTGGTGGCCGACATCCTCCACCTGTTGGCAGCCGGAGCCTGGGTCGGTGCGCTGCTTGGGCTGACGCTGCTCGTCGCGCGCGCGCCAAGTCGGGTCGACGCTACCTATCTCAAACTGACCCATCGCGCGCTGCACGGCTTCGGCATGGTGGGTACAATCGTGGTCGGCACGATCGTCGTGACGGGCCTGGTGAATGGCTGGCTGCTGGTAGGTGCGGGTAATCTGCTGAGCCTTCCGAGCACCCGCTACGGACAGCTCCTTCTAGCCAAGCTCGCGCTGTTCGGCGCAATGCTGGGGCTGGCCTCGCTCAATCGCTTCCGACTGACCCCCGCATTTGAGCGGTCGATCGCCGGGGCCGATCATCGGGGCGCGCTCGGCACGCTGCGGCGCAGCCTTGCGGTCGAGGCGGCCTGCGCCGTCACGATCCTGGCGCTGGTCGCCTGGCTGGGAACCCTCGAGCCGCCCGCATCGGCAATGTGAGAAGCAGGACGAGGGCAATCGGGCTCGGCGACGTATAACCATCACGTACCGTGCGGCGGCAGAATGGGGGACTTGACCCTGACACGGTGTCAGACCCTACATGCTTTCGGGTCGAAGGAGTTTCTCTATGAACGACCCTCATTCCCACGCCCATTCTGCCGGGGGCTGCGGCTGCTCGGGCAAGCAAGACGGCAAACCGGCTACGGTCGAGCGCGAAGCCGGCGCTTCCTGCTGCTCGTCCTCCGGACCTCCGGCTGCTCCGCAAGCTGCCAAAGGAGGTTGCTGCTCGGGGAAGGCGGGCGGAGAACCCTCGGCCACAGTGACCGACCCGGTATGCGGCATGACCGTTGATCCGGCAAAAACAGCGCACCATGCCGAGCATGCCGGCCATGATTATCATTTCTGTAGCGCAGGGTGTCGGACCAAGTTCGTAGCCGACCCAGATGCCTACCTCGGTGCCAAGCCAAAGCCCGAGCCGTTGGCAACGCCGGGGGCGATGTGGACATGTCCCATGCACCCGGAAATTCGCCGGGAAGGGCCGGGGACGTGCCCGATTTGCGGCATGGCCCTCGAACCGGAAGAACCGTCGCTCGACGACGGCCCCAACCCCGAGCTGGTCGATTTCACCCGTCGCCTATGGGTGGCGGGCGCGCTCACCATCCCGCTGCTTATCGTCTCGATGTTCGCCGAAATGTCGGGGATCCACATCGTTGGCCCTGCCGCTTCGCCTTGGATTCAGCTCGCGCTCACTGCACCCATCGTGCTTTGGGCGGGCTGGCCGTTTTTCGAGCGGGGGTGGACGTCGCTTCGCACCCGCCATCTGAATATGTTCACGCTGATCGCGATCGGCGTGGGTGCGGCATTCCTCTACAGCCTGGTCGCGACGCTCGCGCCCGGCATCTTCCCTGCGACGTTCCGGATGCACGGGGGCATGGTCCCGGTCTATTACGAGGCTGCCGGCGTCGTGGTGACGCTGGTGCTGCTCGGACAGGTCCTTGAACTGCGCGCCAGGGCAGCAACGGGGCGCGCGATCCGCGCCCTTATGGACCTCGCTCCCAAGACAGCGCGACGGTTGCGGTCTGACGGCTCAGAGGAAGAAGTCGGACTTGCGGACGTGGCAACTGGAGACCGGCTGCGGGTTCGCCCTGGCGAGGCGATCCCGGTCGACGGCGTGGTGGTCGAGGGTCGCTCCTCGGTCGACGAATCCATGCTTACCGGCGAGCCCGCTCCCGTCCTCAAGGAAGTCGATGCCGCGGTCACCGGGGGAACGGTGAACGGCACGGGCAGCCTCGTCATGGAAGCTCGCGCGGTCGGTTCCGACACCATGCTGGCGCGCATCGTCCGCATGGTCGCGGAAGCTCAGCGGAGCCGTGCCCCGATTCAAGCGGTCGCTGATCGCGTATCGGGCTGGTTCGTACCCTTGGTCGTGCTGATTTCGATCGCGACTTTCGTGGTGTGGTCACTGGTGGGTCCCGAGCCACGGATGGGCCATGCCCTTCTTAATGCGATTGCCGTGCTGGTGATCGCCTGCCCCTGCGCGCTCGGGCTTGCTACGCCGATGTCGATCATGGTCGGCACCGGGCGCGGTGCGCAGGCGGGCGTGCTGGTCAAGAACGCCGAAAGTCTGCAGGCGCTCGACGAGGTCGATACGCTGGTCATCGACAAGACGGGCACGCTTACCGAAGGCAAGCCGACGCTGATCGCGATCGAGGCAACGGGCACGGTCGGGGAAAACGACGTGCTCGCTCTTGCCGCCGCGGTCGAAGGCCAGTCCGAGCATCCGCTCGCCCATGCGATCGTCGTCGCTGCCAAGGAACGCGGATTGCAACTCGGCACGATTGCCGACTTCGCCTCGCAGACGGGCATGGGTGTCAGTGCCACGGTGAGCGGCCGGTCGGTGGTGATCGGCAACGCCGCACAGATGAACAGGATCGGCGCCGATCCCAAGCCACTCGACGCTGCGGCGGATCGCCATCGAAGCGAAGGAGCCGGCGTCATCCTGATCGCCGTCGATGGCGCGCTCGCCGGCCTGCTTGCGGTTGCCGACCCGGTTCGGGCATCGGCACGCGATGCCATCGCGGCTCTCCGTAAGGAGGGGCTGCGGGTCATCATGCTGACGGGCGACAATCGCGGGACGGCCGATGCGGTTGCGCGCGCCGTGGGCGGTCTGGACGATGTGCATGCCGATCTGCGGCCGGAAGATAAGGCGCGCATCATCGGCGAGCTTAAAGCGGGTGGTGCCAAGGTCGCGATGGCGGGCGACGGCATCAACGACGCCCCGGCGCTGGCCGCTGCCGACGTCGGGCTCGCGATGGGCACTGGGACGGACGTGGCCATCGAAAGTGCTGGCATGACGCTTACGCGAGGCGACCTTTCGGCGATCGTGCGCGCCCGCAAGCTCGCCCGTGCCACGATGCGAAATATCCGGCAGAACCTGTTCTTCTCGTTTCTGTTCAACGGGGTCGGCGTCCCGGTCGCGGCCGGTGTGCTCTACCCCGTTGCCGGCCTCCTGCTGTCGCCGATGCTGGCCGGCGCGGCGATGGCACTCTCGTCGTTCACCGTTGTCCTCAACGCGTTGCGTCTAAACGCGGTGAAATTGTGAACATCGGGGCGGCATCGGAGGCCAGCGGCGTCTCGCAACGCATGATCCGTCACTACGAGAAGATCGACCTCGTGCCCGCGCCGCCCCGGCGCGGGAGCTACCGGGACTATTCGGACCCGGACGTTCACCGTCTGCGATTTATAGCGAACGCGCGTGATCTGGGCTTTCCGATCGAGGAGATCCGCACGCTACTCGGCTTGTGGTCGGATCGGGATCGGTCGAGCGCCGAGGTGAAGGCGCTGGCGAAAGCGCGGGCTGCCGAGCTGGGCCGCAAGGCACGGGCCTTGGAAGCTATGCAATCGGCGCTGATCGACTTGGTTGAGCGCTGCCACGGCGATGATCGTCCCGATTGCCCGATCATACGTCGAATGGAAGAATAAGGCCGAAATTCAGGAGTTGCGTTGGGTCAGGGCAAATGCGGTGCTTGCCCAAAGTTCCGGTCGCTCGTTCGGCCGCCACTGCGCCTTGTTAGCCCTGTTCGCAGCTTCACGGTGCCGTTTGATTGGGTGCCGTATGGTCCTCTTTGTTTAAGACCTCAGGAGGACCAGGCGGGCAGATTAATCAAGATTTTTTTCGTTGTTCTTAGACGTAAAACGAACCAGGAAAGTGAGGTGCCCTGAGGGTATACGTTAAAAGCACCGGAGATTATGCACGTGGGGCAGCTTCACGTCGATGAGCCATAATCCAAACGGTGTGGTACAAACGAGGCTCGCTGGCATACCGTGGGGACGGTTGCTGCTAAGCCGGGATATCCCTAGAAGATGATGACGATGCTGATCAGAGGTACAGAGGCCGTCATGACGCTACAGATCAACATAACGCCAAACGGGCGCATGAGCCTGCCCGCTGACGTTCGCAAGCGGTTGGGCCTGACGGGTGGCGGTGCGGTATATCTCGACGAAACCGAAGATGGCGTTGTTCTGCGAACCGCCAGCCAAGCGGTGGCAAGGGCGCAGGCGCTGGCCGAGCAATATACCGGCGGTAATCCCGACGCCTCTGTTGACGCATTCCTCAATCGGCGTCGCGAAGATAGCGGCGAATGAGCGTGGTTCTCGACGCCTCGGCTCTCATCGCAATGATCAAGGGTGAAAAGGGATCTACCAAGGTTGCAGCCGGTATCGCCGGTGCGCGAGTGAGCAGCGTGAACTACGCTGAGGTGGTGACCCACTTCATTCATACCGGAATGCCCGAGCGAGAAGTTGATGCCATGCTTGATCCGCTGCCACTGACGGTAGTGCCGGCCGACAAGGCCTTGGCGAAAATCGCCGGGCGGCTGCGCGCCGCGACGGCCGAGGCGGGCCTTAGCCTTGGAGATCGCTTTTGTCTGGCTCTAGCCCGACGGGATGGATTGCCCGCTTGGACAAGCGACCAGAACTGGAAGAAGATCGCGGATGCAGTCGAGGTCAAGGTCGTGACGATCCGCTAGAACTTGGCGGGAAGGGCAGGGGGCAACCACCTGTCGATCCTCTGGAAGCGGAAGGTCTGCATCCTGGTGGAAAACCGCCTGTCCGCTGTTGGGCGGCGTTTCGGCGAAAGCTGCCGGGCGACTTCCGACCCATAGTAAGTCATTCAGGACAACTTTTCTGCTCCCTGAAAGCCGCCGTCCGGCCGCGCGGTTGGCTGCGGCTCAGCTGAACGAGCCGGGCACCGGCTCCTGCGTAGCGACACCGTTAACGCACAGGTTAGCGTGTCGCAGATGTGCGTTGAAAGTCGCGTAATTCCGCGACTGACATTCGCGACAGCTACGCCGTCAGCCGACCACGCTTGAGCTGGTGTAGCGAAACTCAGGATATTCGCGACAATCCTCCCACTAACCCATGACGATCATCTCGGTCGCGATCAGCGCGAGCAGGACCATGACGAGCTGGCGGAAGCGCTCAACGGGCAGACGCTTGATGAGCAAGCACCCCGCCCAGGTGCCAACGATCATCGCCAGCCCCATCGCGATCGCCAGCGGCCAGAAGGTTGGTCCAAGGTCGATCGTCGCGCCGTAAACAATTGTCTTGGAACTGTGCATCACGATCGAGGCGACCGCGTCACTCGCGACATAGGCAAGCGGTGGCAAACCGAGGCTCAGGAACACCGCTGCGCCGAGCGGCCCGGCGCTCCCGACTAGCCCGGACAACAGGCCGGTCACACCGCCCCCGATCACCAGCACGCGGCGCGAGGGTTTAAACGCGATCATGCCCGTGGCCTTCAGGATGACGAACAGCAGGATCGCCACGCCCACGATCCGCGCAACGAGCGCCGTCGGTAGCGACGCGAACGACAATGCGCCCAGCATCGAGAACGGTATGGCAGCGGAGAGGAACAGCAACACGGGCCGCCAACGGATTGGCGCCAGCCCAGCCCATCCCGGCCGGCGCACCGTTGCCGATGATCTGGACGATCGTCAGCAGCGTCACCGCTTCGGTCACGCCGACGACTTAAATCAGCAGCGGCAGCAACAGCAGTGCCCCGCCAAACCCGGCCGAACCCGAGATTGCAGCAGCCGCAAATGCACCGACGATCAGCAGCCCATATTCGATCATTGGTGTCATCGGTCGAACCGCGGCATGACCGACCAGTGTTCCAGCTGCTTGTAGACGATCACCTTGTCGCCGAGCAGGTCGCCATGTCGCCGGCAGAACCGGTCGAGCTGGTCGCGTTCGCCGACGAGTTCGACGCAGATCGTCAGATGGGGATCGGCCGCCTCCGATCCGTTCTCGCGGATCTGGCCGTGGTTGCTGAACCCATAGTGCGTGTGTTGCGCGACGGCATTGATGATGCCGTCTGGATTAGCTCGCGATAGAGCGGCTTGGCAGCCCACAGCGTACGCAGGCTGCGCTCACCAATTCGGTCGGACGGTTTCATGTAGATACGCAGCATGCCGATTTCGCGATGCTGGACGGTGAAACGATTGGGCATGGACAAACCCTCGATTGGTGGGGGGATCAGGAGCGTGGGCTTCGCGAGGCGCGGTGTGCCCGCGCCTCGCGAAGCGTCGCGTTCGGGGTGAGGCCGGTCGCCGGCACCTTCGGCACCGCGACGCGCTGCGACAGGTAGATGCCGTTATGACCGGAGCAGAGGTAGGCGACGAAGCAGGCCACCGCGATCGGCACCGCATAGGCAGCGCCGAACAGTTCGATGCCCATGAAGGTGCAGGCGAGCGGGGTGTTGGCCGCGCCCGCGAACAGCGCGACGAAGCCGAGCGCGGCGAATACGCTGGTGGGCACGCCGAACATGGGGGCGAGTGCGTTGCCGAGCGCCGCGCCGATGAAGAACAGCGGTGTCACCTCGCCACCCTTGAAGCCGGCGCTGAGCGTGACGACGGTGAACAGCAGCTTGATCGCCCAGCTCCACGGATGCGTGTCCGGTCCGAAGAAGCTGGCGATGGTGAGGCTGTCGGGCGTCGCTGCCAACGTGCCGAGTCCGAGATAGTCGCGCGTTCCGAACAGGTAGACGAGCGCGATGACCGCGATGCCGCCAATGGCGGGGCGTAACGGGCCATAGGAGACGATGCGCTTGAGCCACCCGCCGAGCGTGTGATTGGCTTCGGCGAAGGCGAGACCGACCAGCCCGAACGCAACCCCGGCGACGCCCGCCTTGGTGACGAGCAGCGCATCGACCGGCACCAGCGCATCGATCCGGTAGACGCCGTGATGGATGCCCCAGGCAAGGCACGTCCAGTCGCCGACCAGTGCCGCGACCAGGCACGGCACCAGCGCGCGATATTCGACACGCCCGATCGCCAACACCTCCAGTGCGAACACCGCCCCTGCGATGGGCGTGCCGAACACCGCGCCGAACCCGGCCGCAATGCCCCCCATCAGCAGGATGCGGGTGCCGTCAGCATCGAGCTTGAGCGCGCGACCGAAACCGCTGGCGAGACTGCCGCCCAACTGGACGGCGGTGCCTTCGCGCCCGGCCGAACCGCCAAACAGATGGGTCACCACCGTGCCGAAGAAGATCAGCGGTGCCATCCGCAGTGGCACCCCCCCGCCCGGTTCGTGGATCTGCTCGACAATAAGGTTGTTGCCGCCCTCCACCGAGCGGCCGGTCAGATGGTAAAGCAGTCCGACCACGAACCCGCCGATCGGCAGCAGGTAGAGCAGCCAGGGAAAGGCAAAGCGAAGCCAGGTCACGGCATCGAGGCTCCACAAGAAAGCCGCGCAGAGCGTTCCCACCATTGCGGCCATCGGGACCAGGATCAAGGCCCATCGCAGCACCGACATGGCATGGGTGCGGCGATCGCGAATGAACGCTGCCATGTTGAACTGGTCGTAGAGATTGCGAAATGTCGCGCGCACGATTCCTCCTTGCTGCCTTGCGGCGCCTGGTAGGAATCATCGACCCTTGCGAGGGCGGTTCGGCCGAATGGCCCGGCGGAAATCCATCGCCGTGCCGAGCATATGCTGTCCGACGGCGACCTGGTCAACCATCGGCAGGGTCACGATGAGACCATTGTTTTGCTGAGGATCAATAATTGGCTCAACCATGGAATAAATCTCGACGGGCGTCGTCTACGCTTTCGAGACTGATGCGCCGGAGGCTTATGCGTAGACGAAATTGGATGCTGGGTCTGACTGCTTCGGCCATGCTCACCGGCGCAGCCGCGGCCGCCCCCGCCGATGGCTACGCCAGCATGGTATCTGCCGCGATGGACCGGATGATGGCGGGCATGATGGTCAAGCCGTCCGGCGACGTCGACCGCGACTTCGTCGCAATGATGCTTCCGCATCACCAGGGCGCCATTGATATGGCGGTGGCAGAGCTGCGCTACGGTCATAAAGAGCAGCTCAAGCGCATTGCGCAGGAGATCATCATCGATCAGCAGCAGGAGATCGCCGCCATGAAGTTGGCGATTGGTCAGCCGCTACCCCCTTCGACGCCAGCCCCGACGCAGGGCGGCGACTACCACAGCCATATGGAGCACTGACATGATCCGGACCTTCCTGCGCTCGGCCGCCTTGCTGATGAGCGCCGCACCGGGCATTGCCATGGCCCAGCAGGCGCCGTGGAACGCCAAGGACGTGCCTGTCAGCCACCGCGACCGCGTCTATGCATCCGAACAATTCTCCAACACGGTGTCGGTGACGGACCCGGCCGACAACAGGTTGCTCGGCGTCATCAAGCTCGGCGATCCGCAGCCGATGAATTTTTCCCCGCTCTACAAGGGGCAGGTGCTGGTTCACGGCCTCGGCTTCTCGCCGGACGGGAAAACACTGGCGGTCGTGTCGATCGGATCCAACGCCGTGTCGTGGATCGACACCGCCACCAACACCGTCAAGCACACGACCTATGTCGGGCGCAGCCCGCATGAGGCGTTCTTCACGCCGGACGGCAAGGAGGTGTGGGTTACGGTACGCGGCGAGGATTACATCGCCGTGCTCGACCCCAAGACGTACAAGGAGACCGGTCGCATCAAGACGCCCGGTGGTCCGGGCATGACGATCTTCTCTCCCGATGGCCGATACGGCTATGTCTGTTCCTCGTTCAATCCGGTGCTGGCCGTGTTCGATGTCTCGACCCACGCGCAGGTCGGACAGGTGGCGCAGCCGAGTCCGTTCTGTCCCAACATCGCCGCGACGCCGGACGGCAAGCAGGTGTGGTTCACGCTGAAGGACATCGGCAAGACGGTCGCATTCGATGCCAAGCCGCCTTTCGCGATCCTCAAGGTGCTGGATACCGGACCGATCACCAATCACGTCAACTTCGCCCGCACGGTCAGGGGACAGTTCGCCTATGTCACGGTAGGCGGGGAAAACGCGGTGAAGGTGTTCCGCACGTCCGACTTCGCGCTTGTCGCCACCATCCCGGTCGGCAAGATGCCGCACGGTGTCTGGCCATCGGGCGACGGCCGGCGCATCTATGTCGGGCTGGAGAATGCTGATGAACTTGCCGCGATCGACACCGCCGGCAACAAGGTCGTTGCCACCGTGCCGGTCGGACAGGCACCGCAGGCGATCGCCTATGTGCCGAACGCTATTCCGACAGGCCTCGGCACCGACAATCTTCAACCGCTCGGTACGGCAGGCAAGGCGGTGCATCTGAACATGGGGCCGGTTCGCGGCAATGGTGCTGCAAGCAGCATTACCCTCTTCGACCAGGGCATCATTCAGGTCGTGCAGAGTGCCGTTACCGGTTTGCAGCCCAAGAAGCCTTACATGCTCGTGCTCACCGCCAACGCGGACGGCAGCGGTGCGGTAGAGCCGCTTGCGAACTTCATGAGCAATCCGGCAGGTGCGGCGATCGTCAACGCGTCGGGTCCGATCCGGCAGATCGTTCAAGGCAGCACCGCGGCACCCCGGCGTTTTCTGGCGGTCGCCGAGGTGGTGAACGGCGCTCCGGGCCGCATCGTGCAGGTGCAGCGCGACTGAGATGGACCCGCTTGCCGCCGCGATCGAGCCACTGATCCCCGGTCTGCGCCGCTATGCCCGGTCGTGGTTGCGCGATCCGGCGATGGCGGATGACGTGGTGCAGGATTGCCTTGAGCGCGCGGTCGGGCGCTGGCGCCAGCGACGGGGTGCGGAGGTTCGCCCATGGGTCTACGCGATCCTGCACAATCTGTTGGTCGACCATCAGCGGCAGCACAGTCGGCGAGGTACGGCGGTTCCGCTCCACCTCGTCGACGACGCTGCGCTCGGCCGCCCGGCCGATCAGGACGTAGGCCTGCACCACCGAGACCTGTTGCGCGCACTTGATGCGTTGCCCGAGGAGCAGCGGACGGTGCTGCTCCTCATTTCCGTCGAAGGTCTGTCATATGGGGAAGTCGCTGCCGTCGTCGGCGTGCCGCTGGGAACGGTGATGTCGCGCATATCGCGGGCGCGCGACCGTCTGGCGACGCTCCTCCGCGAGGCTGAACGGCCACGATTAAGGAGTATTCGATGACCAGCCCGATCGGAGAGGACGATCTGGCCGCGTGGATCGATGGAAGGCTGTCGCCCGAGCGGCAGCGTCTGGTCGACGCTTACCTTGAAGGCCAGCCGGACGTGCATGCCCGTTTGCGGGAGCAGGCGGAGCAGGCGCGAGCCCTTGCGTCCCTGTTCGCTCCCATCGCGGAGGAACCGATCCCGGCGACGATGCGCGTCGCAGCCATCAGGGGACGGCAACGCCAACCGCCTTGGCAACTCGCCATCGCCGCGTCGCTTCTGCTGGCGGTCGGATTTGGCGGTGGTTGGTCGAGCGCGCGGTGGAGCGGCGAACCCCACGCGGGCATCGCGGCGCTGGCCAATGAGGCGAGCGACAATTTCCGTGTCTATGCCGCCGACCGGATTCGACCGGCGGAAATCGGCCCCGACCAGCGCGCCATGCTGATCCGATGGACCTCCAGCCGATTGGGTGAGCGCGTGACCATCCCGGACCTCAGCACAGCGGGTTACCGCTATGGCGGGGGGCGATTGGTCGCGACGCCCCACGGCCCTGCAGCGCTGCTCCTCTATGATGGACCGCAAGCGTCGAAGCTTGCGGTGCTGACGAGGCCCATGCAAATCGACAAGAGCGCAAGCATGACCAGCACGTCCAGCGGGACCATGGGCCGGGTCACATGGGCGGTCGACGGGATCGGCTATAGTGTGGTGGGGGAGCGCCCCGCTGCCGAGCTGCATCCGATCGCCAACGAGGTCCAGCGCCAGGCCGATGCGGCGCTTGTGTCCTGATAGCACCTGGCCAGTTCTCAGCGCCGACAGGCACTGGGCGGACCAGCGGGATCACGGCTTGCGCGCGGCATCGTTCCGGTCGGCCTCTGCCGGAGTCAGCCTGGCCCGTTCGCGAATGCGACGTTCGAGTGGAGCGCCGACGAACAGTACGAGCATCGCAAGGCTCAACCCGCCGATGATGAGCGGCCACACCGCCAACCCTGCTGCCGCGCCGATCGTGGCTGTTACCCAGATGCATGCGGCAGTCGCCAATCCATGCACTTCCTGACCCTGGCCGACCCGCAGCACAGCGCCGGCACCGATGAAGCCGACGCCGGACAGAATGCCCTGCATCGCCCGTCCTGCGGCATCGGCGTTCACATTCGGCAAGCCACTGTGTACGATCGCCTGCACGGCGATGCAGCTCGCCAGACCGACGAGGCCCAGCGTCCGCAAGCCCATGATCTGCCGGTTCTCGCGCGAGCGTTCCCAGCCGAGCACCATCCCAGCCGCGGTCGCCACCACCAGCCGCCCGATCGCATCGATCCAAAAGCCGAGATCCGGTGCCGCTGACGCTTCGATCATTCGACCAGCACGTGCACATGATGCCAGGCGGTGCACAGATAGCCAGCGAAGTTCCACATCGTATCCGGCCGCTCGGGCTGACCCTGTCCAGTGTCGTCGAAGGCGCGCACGACAAGGTGCTGGCGCCCCTTGTCGAGCGTGGCGTCGAGGGTCCAGCGCCGCCAACCCCAGTGCGCCTCCGGATCATCGGTGAACGTCGCCTGTTGCCAGTCGCGACCACCGTTTACCGACACTTCGACCCGAGAGACGCGGCGATCATAGGCGATGGCATAGCCCTCGATCCGCACCTCCCCGGCCGGCAAGCTTTCGCCAGAGCCGGGCACGCAGATCGCGGCGTTGAGCGGCATGGCATTGATGGTCAGACCCTGGCTCCAGTCGACGGTGTCGCTCGTCACATCGGCAGGAAAGAGCTTGT
>NZ_SCMZ01000011.1:0-97156 GCF_005503285.1 Sphingomonas sp. 2SG | reverse complement strand
GCTATTCGACCGCGAGCGGCGTCACCGCGGATGGCTGGCCGGTCGCGACCAACGGGCGGCAGGCGTGGCTGACGCATTGCTACGGCATGGCCGCGAGACTGGCCCAGGTGCGCCGATCACGCAATCACTTGCAGCCCGGATGCGGACCGGCTACGCGCGCCTTTCCAGGACATGCGGAGCGGTGGCCGAGTGGTCGAAGGCGCTCGCCTGGAAAGTGAGTATACGTCAAAAGCGTATCGAGGGTTCGAATCCCTCCCGCTCCGCCACTTCAGTACCTGACGCGGCTCGCCGGGCGCCGCAGATTTCGCTCCCTGCGCCGCCACGAGCGTCATGAGCAGGTCGCTTTTCGGCCCCATGATGCCGGCCTCGTCGTCGCTGACCTTGATGCGCTAGGCGAGCGCGCGCCGATGATCGAAAGGCTCGCCGAGCGGTTCGGAATGTCCAATCTTCTTGCGATGAGCGGCAAGTTCAGGTCCACGCCTGCGATCAGCCCCGCAGGCGTCAGCCAATCAAGATCGTTCTTCCTAGACGCATCGATCGATCAGGCCGTCGCCATCAAAGCGGCATGGCGTAGAGCGCGTGATGGGTCAGGATGAACAGCGTGCGTTTGTCCTTGCCCCCGATCAATAGCTGCAATGGCCGCTCGGGGGTGTCGATCCGGCGCTCGATCTTTCCGTCCGGGCCGTAGACGAACACCTGCCCGTTGGCGACGTAGAGGGTCCCGGCGTCATCCCGCGCGACGCTCTCGCCGCCACGGTCGGCGACCACTTTCAGATCGGTCAATTGTCCGCCGATGCCGACCAGTCCGCTGTACGTCCGGTTTTCCGATGCATTCGTCAGGACCACGCGCTCACCCTGTTTCGCGGCCACCAATCCATAAGCGTCGAGCGAGTCCGACCAGCGCCAGCCGAGAGTGTCCGCCGTGCTCTGGTTCCAGACGCGAAACGCCGGCAGCACCAGCGACCCGTCGGGCGAGACATATTCCTGCGGCTTGGCCTCGGCCATCTTGTCCACGAAGAATGCGGACAGGGGTGGGAAGGCATAGGTCTTGGGATCGAGGCGATCGGCGAACTCGCCATTGGCATAGACGTTGACCGGCAACAGCGTCGCCGCGTCGCCGTTTCTGCGCGCCGGGGTGGCGAAGATCGTGCGGATCTGCTCGGGATGCGCGGGATCGATGCTGTACACGCTGGCGTCCGTCCCCGCCGACGAGAGCACCATCAGGTCGCCGGAGCGGGCGACCGCCAGGTTCACCGGGTCGAGCGGCGTATCCGTCAGCAGCGACAATCCCTCCTCCTGCGACCAGCCATGGATACGGTGGTGAAAGCGGTCGATGAAGTAGAGCTTGCCGCTGGCATCGACCGCGCCGCCGGCAATCGAATAGAAGCCGTCCGCCAGTTTCCGGATGCCCGGCGTCACCACGACGCCGGACTCAGTGGCCGCGGCTGCCGCGGTGGCGGGGACGTCCAATCTGGCGAACTCGCGCTCGCGCACCTCCTGCCGGCGCGTGTAATCCTTGATCGCATTCTCGAACGGATATTTGCTGGCGCGCGAGAAGGTGCCGCAACCCTTTGCGTCGCAATGCGCGAAGCTGTTGTCCGCGTTGACGTGGACGTTGCGGAACCGGATATCGCCCGAATCGAACAGCCGCACCGCCGTGTCCATCGGCTTGGCCGACCGCGTCACCCGATAGCTGTGGTAATTGGCGAACAGGATGTTGCGCGAATGATGGAACTCGGTCGACACCGCATTGACCCCGTCGGTGACCTCCTGCTCGGTCTGCGGCCCCAGGAACTGCCAGTTCTCGACGTTGCGCAGCACGATTTCGTTCTTGAGGTGATGCTCCGCCGACAGCTCGTAGACATAGCCCGGCGTCTTGGTGTCGGACACCATGAAGCCGCTCGACGCGAGGCCGTTGGGGGTCCAGATCGCGGCGAAGGTGCCGCCGCCGCCATCGGTCACCCAGATGCTGGCATGTTGCGAATCCATCCGTGCGCCGGGTTCGTTGACGCCGGTCGGCTTGCCGCCCGCCAGGACCACCGGGCCGTGGATGCGGACGTCGTTGACCAGCGATGCCTCGCCGGCCTTCCAGATCAGCGCCGTCGCACGCGGGTTGATCGCCCCCGCCCACAGGCCGAGCCCCGAGACGATCGCATTGCCGCCGCGGGCGCTCTCCACCATCGCCTTAACGGCGCCGGTACCCGCATAGCCTTCCGTCCGGCTCGCCAGCGTGATCTGGGTCAGATCGGGATGCAGCGCGATGACCACGCTGTCCGGCCGCAGCTTCAGCGTATCGGTGATCCGGTAGCGGCCGATCGGCAGGTAGACGACGCGATGCGCGGTGATCGCGCGCTGGAGCGCGGCGGTATCGTCGGTGCTGTCGTCGCCCCGCGCGCCGGCGTCGCGCACGTTGGCCCATTCGCGCACCGGCGGCAGCGCGCGGATCGCCGGCGCGCGCCGCGCCGGCACCCGGGTCAGCGGGCTCATGCTGAGGTCGGTCGCATAGTCGCCGACGGCACCGAGGCCGGGTAGTTTCAGCCCGTAGGAGAAGTCCTTGACCAGCCAGCGGCTGCCCTGGCCTGCCAGCGTCCTGCCGCTGTCGCGAAACAGCGCGAACGTCGGCGTGTTGATGCCGATCGCATGGTCGAAGCCGATCTGGGTGAAGACGCTTTTCTCTTCTGAGATCAGCACGGCGGCGCGCGACACGTTCTCGAAGCGGACGTCCTTGCCCCACAGGGAATCCGAATAGCCGCGATCGATCTCGATGCCGACCGGCGTGTTGCGGATCGCGACATTGACCAGCGTCAGGCCCAGCTCATGCTCGCGGATCGCGGCGTCGCGCTGCCCCTCGAATTCGGAATCGATGAGCGTGAACGGCCAGGCGGGCGACGTCTTTTCGCTGATGATGCCGTAGCGACCGCCGAAGAAGCGCAGGTCCTCGCATTCGTTGCCGGCCTGGTAGATGCCGGCGAGGCCGGATCCGAGCTGGAAGTCGGCATGCCGCACGAAGGCATGTTGCGCCACGCGGAAGCGGATGGCGACGGCGCCGGCATTGCCCTGGCCGAGCGCGAAGTCGACGTTCGAGAGGGCGGAATAGAAGGTCGTCTGGGTCGCGTCGAACACGGCGGGGTCGAACGGGCGGGTGGTGGGCGGCGGGATCGGTGGCTTGCCCGACCGGTATTGATCGTCGCCGGTGAAGCTCACCACCGCGGCGATACCGTCCGCAAAGCCCGGCGTGTTGTCGCCGAGCACGATCACCGGGCGCGTCTTGCCGATGCCGAACATCCGCACCGCGGAACGGATCAGGATGGTGCGACCGACCCGATAGCGTCCCGACGGCAGGAAGACGATGCCGCCTTTGGCGCCGCCGGTCCTCGCCGCGGCATCGATCGCCTGCTGGATCGCCGCGGCATCGTCGGCGACGCCATCGCCGACGCCTTTCACCGTGATCGCCCGTGGCTCGTCCGGACGGGTGACGTACACCGACGAGGACGCCCCATATGCGGGACCGGCGATGCTCGCCAGGGCGACGCCCAGCATCACGAAGGCTTTCAACTCATGCTCTCCCGGGACCGATCCGTTCGCGGACTGGGTTATGCCGCGCGGCAGGGGCGCGCAATCCGTCGTAAGGTCGTAGATTCGTTGGTATTTTTGGAAGGTCGGATCGGCTTCAGTCCTTGAACAGCAGGGGTGCCATCTCGCGCAGGCTCCGTCGCCACGACAGGAATTCGTGACCGGTGCCGGGCGAGACGTAGAACACGCTGTTGATGCCGGCCTTCTTCAGCGCATCGGCATTGGCGCGCGGATCGACGCGCGGGCCGCCGGGTGGACCGGTGCGTCCCCCGTCCAGCTCGCGGCTGCCGAAGCTGACGAAGGTCAGCTTGACGCGTTCGCGGTATCCCTGCGTCTTGTCGACGTCGTCCAGCGACATGGTCCCGCCGCTCAGCAGGCCGATATAGGCGAAGGTGTCGAGGTTCTTCGGCGCGATCAGCTTGGTCTCGAAACCGCCCATCGACAGCCCGGCCATGGCACGGTGGCGCTGGTCGGCGAGGGTGCGGAAGTGCGTATCGACATAAGGGATCAGCTCGTTGACCAGCACGGTCTGGAACGGCTTGATGTCGAAGCGCGCGAGGCCGCCGGGACTGCCCGGCCGGATGTCGTTGGTCATGCCGTAGGTCATGACGATGATGAAGGGCCGCGTTCGGCCGGACGCGATCAGATTGTCCATGATCAGATTGGCGTGCCCCTGATTGGACCAGGCGGTCTCGTCCTCGCCCCAGCCATGCTGGAGGTAGAGCACCGGATAGCGCGTCGGCTTGCCGGCGTCGTAGCCGGGCGGCGTGTAGACGAACGCGCGACGCTGCGTCTGCGTGCTCGGCGACGGGAACAGGATCTGTTCGACGTGGCCGTGCGGGACGGCCTTCAGGGCGTAGAAATCGGCATCGTCGGCCGGTATCTCGATGCCGCTCTCCCAGCGCGTCGATCCGTAGAAGTTGAGCGTGCCCGGATCGTTGAACGTCCCGCCATCGACGGTCAGGTGGTAATAATGGAACCCCGGGTCGAGCGGGCCTTCCGACGTGCCCGTCCACGATCCGTCCGCCGCCTTGGCGAGCACCGTGCCGCCGCGCCCGCCGAGGCCGAGGCTGACCTTGACGCTCTTCGCTTCGGGCGCAGTGATCTTGAAGCGGACGAAGCCCTGCGAATTGACCTGGGGATAGCTTTGCCCGGGCTGGTTCAGCGTCGAGGGCCTGAAATCCTCGACCACCGCGGGCACGGCGGTTTGCGCCAGCGCTGTAGGAGCGATCATGGCCGCGGCCAGCATCGCATCAAGAGCGATCTTCACCAGACATCCTCCCTCAAAGAAGCATATCCGCATCTAATATCGCCTTGTTGTCAATGACCTATGCGTCGCCTGCCGACCCTCCGTCCGATCGTCATCGGGCCGGGCAATCATTTGTAATGTGGGAGTATTGACAGCCGCCCCAAATCCCACGACACGTGATGGTAACGTTACCAGATGCATCTGGACAGGAAGGGAGAGGCCATGTTGAACCGTGCTGGCGGATCGCGTTCGCGAATGAGAGGGATCGGCTCGGCGAGCGTCGCCGCCATCGCCATCGGGCTCGTCTGCACGCCGGCAGCGGCACAGCAGACGCCGGCCCCGGTCGACGTCCAGCGCGCCACGCCGGTCCAGACGGACCCCGGCGGTCAATCGCCGGATGCGGCGGGGGGCACGATCACCCAGGCGGACCCGCAGTCCGCGGCAGCCGCCGGCCAGGATGCGCCGGCCGAGGATATCGTGATCACCGGATCGCGCATCACCACCGGCGGCTTCACCGCGCCGACGCCCACCACGATCATCGATTCGGCCGCGATCGCCGCGAACGCACAGCCCAACGTCTTCACCACGATCGCGCAATTGCCCTCGCTGCAAGGCTCGACCGGCACGTCGGTCGGCACGTTCAGCACCTCGAGCGGGCAGCAGGGGCTCAGCTCCTTCTCGCTGCGCGGCGTCGGCGCGATCCGCACGCTGACGTTGCTCGACGGCCAACGCGTGGTCGGCGCGAACGTGACCGGCGTTCCCGACATCAGCCTGTTCCCGCAACTGCTCATCAAGCGCGTCGACGTCGTCAACGGCGGCGCGTCCGCCTCCTACGGTTCGGATGCGGTCGGCGGGGTGGTCAATTTCATCACCGACACCCGGTTCAAGGGCATCCGCGGCAACGTTCAGGGCGGCATCACCACGTATGGCGACGACGAGCAGGTGCTCGTCCAGCTCGCGGCCGGCACCAGCGCGCTGAACGATCGGCTGCACCTGATCGCCAGCACCGAATATGCGCATGAGGAGGGCGTCGGTGGCGGCGACTTCGGCATCGGCCTGGCGGGCGGGCGTGACTGGTTCCGCCAGTCGACGCTCATCAACCGCAACGTCGTCAATGACGGTTCGCCGCAATATCTGTTCCGCGACTTCGCCCAGCCGTACAATTACACCAAATACGGGCTGATCACGGCGGGGCCGTTACAGGGTATCGCCTTCGATCAGAGCGGCAATCCGTTCCAGTTCAACTATGGCTCGAACGGCGTTCCGGCGCGCGACGCGGCCGGCAACGTCAACGGCTGTTATCCCGGCTTCTGCTTGGGCGGCGATCTGTCCGGCAACGTCGACGCGGGACGGACGCTCCAGTCGAAGATCCAGCGGGTCAACAGCTACGGCCGGATCGGCTTCGACTTCGCGCCCAACGGCGAGATCTACGCCACCGCCAACATCGGTCAGGTGAAGACCAGCAACCAGCCGGTGGGCGGGCAGAATCGCCCCAATCTCACCATCCAGTGCGCCAATCCCTTCGTACCCGCGCTGGTGCAGGCCGCCTGCGCCACCGCCGGGGTCACCAATTTCCAATATGGCACCAGCAACGCGGCGCTCGGCAGCACGCAGGTGTTCACCGACCGCCGGCAATACCGGTTCGTCGCCGGCGCGAAAGGCCGCCAGCCCGTCGCCGGCTCGGAGTGGAGCTACGACATCTATTACGAACATGGCACCAATTATTCGAACATCGACGTCAACAACATCCTGCTGTCCAACCGCTTCAACCAGGCGATCAACGCGACGACGCTGAACGGCGCGATCGTCTGCGCCAATGCGGTGGCGCGCGCCAACGGCTGTCAGCCGCTCAACATCTTCGGCGGCAATCCGTCCCAGGCGGCGCTGTCGTACATCATGCCCGAGAACGGGCCGCGACAGCGGACGCGGCAGACGCAGGACGTCATCAGCCTCAACTTCTCGGGATCGCCCTTCTCGTCGTGGGCGGGGCCGGTCTCGGTCGCGTTCGGCGGCGAATTCCGGCATGAATTCTACACCGTGCGTGCCGATCCTTATGGCGCCGGCTTCGCCAACACGCCCGCCGATGCGGCCTATCCCGCCGATCCGACGCTGCTCGCGGGCGGCAACAACTGGTATGCGGGCAATTACAAGAACGGCAACGGCGCCTACAGCGTCAAGGAAGCCTTCGTCGAGGCCGATTTGCCGCTGATCAACTCCGATCTGGCCGGGCGCGCCAACGTCAACGGCGCGGTGCGCGTCACCGACTACAGCACCTCCGGAACGGTATGGGCGTGGAAGATCGGCGGCACCTGGGACCTGCCGCTGGACGGCCTGCGGGTGCGCGGCGTCACCTCGCGCGACGTGCGCGCGCCCAATCTGTCCGAATTGTTCGCCGCGCCGGTGACGACCACGCTGCCGGGCTTTTTCGATCCCTTCCGCAACGTCAACGTGCTGGCGATCCAGAACACGATCGGCAACCGCAACCTGACGCCGGAGATCGCCCGCAACACCACCTTGGGGATCGCCTTCTCGGGCTCGAAGGCGCTGCCGGGGCTCAGCCTGTCGGTCGATTACTACAAGATCAAGATCACCGACGTCATATCCAGCCTGGGCGCGGCGGACATCGTCAACCTGTGCTTCCAGAACATCGCGCCGGAAACCTGCGGCGCCTTCAACCTGAACAACAATGCGGGGCCGAACTTCATCAACGTCCAGGCCTTCAATCTCGCATCGATCGAGACCGACGGCTTCGACATCGAGGCGAGCTATCGCTGGCAGCGGCCGCTGGGACTGCCCGGCAGCCTGACGTTGCGGGCGCTGGCGACGAACATCCGCAGCTTCGTCACCGATACCGGCCTGCCCGGTACGATCCCGGTCGACAGCGCCGGCGCCAACATCGGCAACACGCCCGACTGGAAGTGGCTCGCGGTGCAGACCTATGCCACCGACGATTTCTCGCTGCTGGTGCAGGAGCGCTGGTTCAGCGACGGCGTGCTCGGCCATCAATATGTCGAGTGCACGACCGGCTGCCCGGTCTCGACCAACAACCGTCCGACGATCGACACCAATTTCATCCCCGGTGCCTTCTACATGGACGTCGGCGGGACCTACAATCTCACCTCGGCGATGACCGCCTATTTCAAGGTCGACAACGTATTCAACCGCGATCCGGCGCGCTCGCCGTATTTCGTCAATCCCGCGCTCTACGACGTGCTTGGCCGCGTCTACCGCGCCGGCGTCCGTTTCAAGTTCTGAACCGTCCCCCCTCTGTGGTCCGGGAGCAGCGCTTCCGGACCACTTTTTTGGATATTCCATGGTGCGCGCTTCCCGCCTGACCGCAATGCTGCTGCTGGCCTCCGCCGTCGCGAGCGCGGCGCCCGACGCCCGGCCCGGCGCCAATCCGATCATCCGCGACACGTTCACCGCCGATCCGGCGCCTCTGGTGGTCGGCGACCGGCTGTACCTCTACGTCGGGCATGACGAGGCGCAGCGCGACGAGATGTTCAACATGAAGGAATGGCTGGTCTATTCCACGACGGACATGCGGCATTGGACCCGCCACGGGCCGATCATGAAGGTGTCCGACTTCACATGGGCGAAGAAGGACGCCTGGGCGTCGCAGACGATCTTCAAGAACGGCAGATACTGGTTCTATGCCGCGGTCGAGCATGACGACACGCATCCCGGAAAGGCGATCGCGGTCGCGGTGTCCGATCGTCCGACGGGGCCGTTCGTCGATGCCAAGGGGTCGGCGCTCATCACCAATGGCATGACGCCGAAGGGCACGCACAGCTGGGAGGATATCGATCCCACCGTGTTGACCGACGATGACGGCACGACCTGGATCGCATGGGGCAACCGGCAATGCTACATCGCCCGGCTGAAGCCCAATATGGTGGAGATCGACGGGCCGATCGTCGAGATCACGCCCCCGCATTTCGAAGAGGGGCCGTGGCTGCACAAGCGCGGCGGGCTTTACTATCTGACCTATGCCTCGCTGGATCGCGCGACGCATCGTGACGAGCGCGTGTCCTATTCGACCGCGCCGTCGCTGAAGGGGCCGTGGACGTATCGCGGCGAACTCACCGGATCGGGCAAATACAGTTTCACGATCCATCCCGGCATCGCCCGGTTCAAAGGCGCGTGGTATCTGTTCCTGCACAATGCAGCGCTGACGATCGGCGACCTGAACGGGGCGATCGGACGGCGGGCGGTGACCGTCGAGCCGCTGCGCTACAAAGCGGACGGCACGATGATCCCCGTCGTGCAGACCGATGCCGGCGTCACCGCCCCGACGCGGTGATCGCCTACGGCATGGTCCGGACCGGATGGGGCAGGGGGTTCGACCGCGGCGTCGCCGTGGACTCGCGCTCGATCAACTGGTGGTCGAGGACGGTCGCGCGCGCATCGTCGTCCGCCACCGGGCCGGCACGAATGTCCTGGATCAGCAATTGCAGCGCCGCCGCAGCGAGCGCGCGCACCGGTTGGCGGATAGTGGTGAGCGGCGGCCAGAGCGTGGTGGCGGCGGTGCTGTCGTCGAAACCGGTCACGGTGAGATCGGCGGGAACGTCGAGATGACGGCGATGCGCCACCGAGACGACGGCCGCGGCCATATCGTCGTTGCTCGCGAATATCGCCGTGGGTGGATGCGCGCCAGCGAGCAGCGCCTCGCCGGCGACGAGTCCCGAGGCATAGCTGTAGTCGCCCTGGACGATCTGGACGTCGAGGTCGCCTTCCTCGTCGACGGCCGCCCTGAAGCCGGCGAGCCGTTCCGCGCTGGCGGACTGATCGGGATTGCCGAGGATGAAGCCGAGGCGCCGGTGTCCCAGCGCGATCAGGTGCCGCGTCATGTCATAGGCGGCACGGCGATTGTCGATGCCGACGCAGATCGCGCCGCGCGCGGCCCCGCCCACCACCGCGACCGGCAGCTTCGCGGCGCGCAGGATCTGACCGACCACCTCGGATTCGCCGAGGGGCGGCGCGAGGATCATGCCCGCGACCCGCGAATCGATCAGCCCCTGGATCGCCTCGCGGCTCGGCGGCTTGCCATTCTCTCCCTTCAGCAGGATCAATTGGGCGGCGCGGGCCGACGCCTCCTCGAAGACGCCGGCGAGCAGGTCGCTCATGAACGCCGCGCTGGGATTGGAGTAGATCACGCCGATCCGGATCTCGCGCGACGTCACCAGGCTGCGGGCGGTCAGATTGGGCGTATAGTTCAACGCGCTGATGATCTCGCCGACGCGGGCACGCACCTCGTCGCGCACCCCCGGATCGCCGTTGATGACGCGCGACACCGTCATCGGCGACACGCCGGCATGTTTCGCGACGTCGATGATCGTGACGCCACGCGAGCGGCCTCTGGAACGGGTCAACTGTCTAGCGTCCTATCATCGGGCGCGTGGACGCCCCGGCTGTTCGGCATCGACGTGCATCGTGCCGGGCGTGCAGGTCAATGGGGTCGTGCCGTCCTGCGCCGCTTCGGTACGCAAGCCGCGATCGGAACGCTTGCCATCCCATACAGCCAACACCTAACCCTGCATGGTAACGTTATCGAGGAGCGGCGACGTGAGGCGTTTCCCATATATACGCTGGACGATCATCGCGCTGTTCGTGGTTGCGATGATCATCAATTATCTGACGCGCAGCATCCTCGGGGTCGCCGCGCCCGCGATCATGGCGGAGCAGCACATCTCCTCCGCGCAATATTCCTGGATCACCGGCGCCTTCCAGTTCGGCATCATGTTCCAGCCGCTCGCCGGATACCTGCTCGATGTGATCGGGCTGAAGGTCGGCTTCACGCTGTTCGTCGCGATCTGGTCGTGCATCACGCTCGGCCATGGCTTCGCCAACGGCTGGATGGGCTTCGCCGGCCTGCGCGGTGCGCTCGGCCTGGTCGAGGGATCGGCGCAACCGGCGGGGATGAAGCTGGTGGCGGAGTGGTTCCCGGCGCGCGAACGCGGGGTCGCCGGCGGGATCTACCAGATCGGTGCCTCCTTCGGTGCCGTATTCGCGCCGCCGCTCGTCGCCTGGGCGGTGTTCAACCATAGCTGGCGTGCCGCCTTCTTCGTCGCGGGGGGGCTCGGGCTCGCATGGGTCGTCGCATGGCTGGCCTGGTATGCCCCGCCGCAGCGTCACCGGCGGCTGTCCGATGGCGAGCGGACGCTGATCGTGGCGGGGCAGGAGGCCGCGCTGGTGAAGCATCGCCGCCGCCCGCCGCTCGGCGAATTGCTGCGCAAGCGCAATCTCTGGACGATCGCGGCGGCGCGATTCCTCGCCGATCCGGTCTGGGGCATGCTGTCGCTCTGGATGCCGCTCTATCTGGTGCAGGCCCGGCATTTCGATCTCGGCCAGATCGCATTGTTCGCGTGGCTGCCGTTCCTCGCCGCCGATCTCGGCTGCCTGTTCGGCCCGGCGGTGGTCGCCTTCCTCCAGCGCCGCGGCGTCGGCCTGATCGACGCCCGGCGCGGCGCCTTCACGCTCGGCGCGGTGCTGATGACCGGCATGATGTTCGTCGGCACGGTGACCAGCCCGGCGGCGGCGATCGCGCTGCTGTGCCTCGGCGGCTTCGCGCATCAGACGCTGTCGGTCACGGTGATCACCTTATGCTCCGACCTCTTCCCGCACGATCAGGTGGCAACCGCCACCGGCGTCTCGGGCACCGCCGCCAATCTGGGCGTGCTGATCTTCACGCTTTCGCTCGGCTCGATGGTCGACCAGATCGGCTATCAGCCCTTCTTCATCGTGCTCGGCCTGCTTGATCTGGTGGGCGCGGCGCTGCTCTGGACCCTGATACGGAAAGCCGTATGACCCCTTCCAATCCCATCCTGCCCGGCTTCAACCCGGACCCGTCGATCGTGCGGGTCGGGGACGACTTCTACGTCGCCACGTCGACCTTCGAATGGTTTCCCGGCGTCCGCATCCATCACAGCCGCGACCTGGCGACCTGGCGGCTGGTCGGGCGGCCGCTGACGCGGCCATCCCAGCTCGACATGCGGGGCAATCCGGATTCCTGTGGAGTCTGGGCGCCCGATCTCAGCTACAAGGATGGTCGTTTCCATCTGCTGTTCACCGACGTGAAACGCTACGGCCGGACCACGGTGGACGGCGCAAGAGGCGCGTCGCTGCGCGATTTCCACAATTACTGGGTGTGGAGCGACCGGATCGACGGCGACTGGTCCGACCCGGTCCACCTCAACAGCAGCGGGTTCGACCCCGCCTTGTTCCATGACGACGACGGGCGAAGCTGGCTGCTCAACATGCTGTGGGACCATCGGCCCAACCGGCGCAGGTTCGCCGGCATCGTCGTGCAGGAGATCGATCTGTCCACCGGCCGGTTGCTCGGCGACCGCCGGCGCATCTTCGAAGGCACGGCGCTGGGCTTCACCGAAGGCCCCCATCTCTACAAGCGCGATGGCTGGTATCATCTGCTCGTCGCCGAGGGCGGGACCGAACGCGGACATGCCGTCGTCATGGCGCGGTCGCGGTCGCTGACCGGGCCCTACGAACCGCATCCCGACGGCCCGATCCTCACCGCGCGGAACCGGCCCGATGCGCCGCTGCAACGGACCGGCCACGGCGATCTCGTCGAGGGGCCGGACGGCGCGACCTGGATGGTCTATCTCTGCGGCCGGCCGCTTCCCGCCAGCGACCGCTGCGTGCTCGGCCGCGAAACGGCGATCCAGCGGATGGCGTGGGGCGAGGACGGCTGGCTGCGCCGGGCCGACCCCTGTGCGGATCACGGTGTGGGCGACGGCCGCGCCGAGCCGGTCCGCGCGCTGGACCGGTTCGACCGGCCGACGCTGCCGCCCGCCTTCCAGTGGCTTCGTACGCCGCACCCCGAACGCCTGTTCAGCCTGACCGATCGCCCGGGGCATCTCAGGCTCTTCGGTCGCGAGACGATCGGCAGCCATTTCGAACAGGCGTTGGTCGCGCGCCGGCAGACGGCGTTCCGCTATGACGCCCGGACGCTGCTCGACTTCGATCCGGCGCATTTCCAGCAGGCGGCCGGTCTGGTCTGCTATTACAACAGCACCAAATATTTCTTCCTCCACGTCACCGCCGGTGACGCCGGCGAGCGCCAGATCCAGGTGCTTTCGGTGACGCCGGAAGGCGAGGGGCAGAGCCTGCTCGGCGATCCGATCCTGCTCGATGCGGGGCCGGTCGAGCTGCGCGCGCAGGTGGATCACGAGCGCCTGCGTTTCGCCTTCCGGACGGGGCAGGACGCCGACTGGCGATGGATGCCTGCGTCGTTCGACGCCAGCCTGCTGTCGGATGAGGCGACGCTGCCCGGACTTCCCAACTTCACGGGCGCCTTCGTCGGCATGGCCTGCCAGGACATGGCCGGCACCGGCCGCCATGCCGATTTCGCCCGTTTCGACTATGTGGAGGAGATCGGCTAGCGGTCAGGTCCGGCGCCTCGAGGGGCTGGACTGCTCCAAGGCGGAATGCGCCGGGATCGACCTCAGTAAAGATCGTTCCTCACGCTGTTCCGATAGTGAGTATCGACCGCCTCGGCATCGGCGGGCGACCCGCCGGCCATCGCGACCTTCATCTGACCGACCGAGGGCAGACTTTTGCGGTCGAGACGTGCCTCCGGCTGCCACAGCCGCGCCCGGTTTATCGCCTTGCCGCAGTGGAAGAGAACTTGATCGATCGCCAGCACGATCGCCGTCTTCGGAGCCTTCTGGCCCTCCTTCAACGATTCCAGCAGATCGACATCGCTGGAGATGCGAGCCTGACCGTTGATGCGGAGGAACACCTCCAATCCCGGAAACAGGAACAACATGGCGAGCCTGGAATCCTCGACCAGATTGCGCATCGTCTCGATGCGATTGTTGCCGGGCCAATCGGCAAAGGCGACGTGATGCGGATCCAGCACCTTCACGAATCCCGCTGGCCCCCCGCGCGGAGAAGCATCGAGGCCGAGTGCGCAGCCACTCGCGAGGCAGAAGAAGGTCGCGGCGGCGACATATGCCTCGTGGAACGGCAACAGATACGGTAGCACGGCGCGCTGGATGGCCTCGGCAGGCTGTGCGTAGAGACGATCGAGATCGTCGCCGGTGACATTCGACATAACGCCTGACTCCCTGATGCACTTGCCCTTGTAGCGGTTCCGCCTTGGCGGCACTAAGCCACTCATGCCATTCGGTAGCAGTTTCACGCCATGATTGACCGTCGCCCACCCGATCAGATCGGCAACGATGCGGAGGGGCCGTCGGTCGTCGCCTTTACCGTGGAACTGCGGACAGAGTTCGCGACGCCGCCCCACAGACATGCCCGCGGGCAGATGATCGGCTGCAGCAGGGGAGTCGTGACGATCGCCACCGCTGCCGGCTCATGGGTCGTTCCGGCCGGTCATGCGATCTGGCTGCCGCCCTATCAGGTGCACGGCGGTCAGAGCTTCGGACCCGGTGCCGGCTGGAGTCTCTATTTGGCGCAAAGCACCTGTCAGGCGCTCCCGTCCGCGCCGCGTACCGTCGCCATACCGCCGCTGCTGCGCGAGGCGATCCTGCGTGCGGCGTCATGGCCGGACGAAGCCATGGACGAGCCGCGCCAACGGATCGCCGACCTCATCGTTCACGAGATCGGCATGCTCCCCGCCGAGGCGCTCGGGTTGCCGGTTCCGCGCGACCCCCGGCTCCGGCGGATCGCCCGCGCGCTCCTGGAGCAACCGGCCGATGGCCGTTCGATCGATCAGTGGGCGGCTTGGGCGGGCACCACGGCACGAACGCTCAGTCGTCGCTTTCCTCAAGAAACCGGGCTGAGCTTCGTCGATTGGCGGCAGCGGGCGCGGCTGATGCGAGCGCTCGAGATGCTCGCGGAAGGAACGCCCGTCACGACGATCGCGATCGACCTCGGATACAATAGCATCAGCGGTTTCATCGCGCTTTTCCGTCGCACCTTCGGCGTCACGCCAGCAGCCCATCCGATCAGGCTGGCGCGTTAATCTAACTCGGCCGAGGACCGTTCACGCTGCCGGCAGGCCCGACCGCTGCCGCGTCATACATAGGTTGCCGTCGAAGCATCGGTAAACGGAACGCGCAGCCCAGCCGCGCGCTTAGCTCGCAGCAAAGGAGTTGATCATGATCAAGACGTTACTCATGGCTGTCGTTGCGGCCGCAAGCCTTGGTTCACCCGCTTTCGCCGACACGCCCGGCAAAGGCTGGATCAGCGACGCGAAGGTCAAGACCATCCTCGCGAAGCGCGGCTATCAGGTCACCAAGTTGGAAGCCGACGACGGCCATTGGGAAGGCGAAGCGCGCAAGGCCAATGTGCGTTATGAATTCCACGTCGATCCGCGCTCGGGTGCGATCACGAAGATGGAGCGAGATCACAACTGATCGGTGATTGCGCAAGTCTGGGCACGGCGGCAGCGATCGGCGCTACGCGCCGCTGTCCTTTCTTCGGCGTCTGCTTTCGGGAATTGCCGGAACGCGCCTGACCGTCCGTAAGTGGGTAAGCTCGCGGTTTGTTATGCATCGCCCGCAACGCCCGGAATGATTTAGCTGTGGCACATTGCCAAGCGCCGCCTCCGCGCCGATGATGCGCCATGCAGACCCCGATCGATCCCGATCCTCCCCTCGAGGAGGGTATCGCTGCCGACCCGCGATACCAGGCGCTGGTGCGCGACCGGCAGCGCTTTTCATGGACGCTGACCGCGATCACCGTGCTGGTCTATAGCAGCTTCATCTCGCTCATCGCGTTCGACAAGCCGCTGATGGCACGCCCGATCGGCGGCGGCACGGTAAGCCTGGCGGTGGTGCTCGGCGCGGCGATGCTGGTCGGAACGGTGGCGATCTGCGCGGTCTATGTGCGGCGCGCCAATGGCGAATATGATACGCGGCTGGGCGAACTGCTGGCGAGCGCCCGCCGGTGACCCGCGTCCTGCAATACGCCGCGCTTCTGACGCTGCTCGGCTGGACGAGTGGCGCGAACGCCGCAATCGCGGGCGCGGTCCAGCGTCAGCCTACCAACTGGACCGCGATCCTGATGTTCGGCGCCTTTGTCGGGATCACGCTGTGGATAACCGGTGCGGCGGCACGGCGGACGCGTACCGTTTCGGATTTCTACACCGGTGGTGGCATCACGGGCTTCCAGAACGGGCTGGCGATGGCGGGCGACTATTGCTCGGCGGCATCCTTCCTCGGCATTACCTCGCAGATCTTCAACGACGGCTACGACGGGCTGATCTACGCAATCGGATTCCTCGTCGGCTGGCCGATCGTGCTGTTCCTGATCGCGGAAAAGCTGCGCAACCTCGGCCGCTTCACCTTCGCCGACGTCGCCTCATACCGGTTCCTGCAGGGGCCGGTGCGCAGCTTCTCGGCGATCAGCACATTGCTCGTCGTGTCATTCTACCTGATCGCGCAGATGGTCGGCGCGGGGCAGCTGGTCCAGTTGCTGTTCGGGCTTCCCTATCTCTATGCGATCGTCGTCGTCGGTGGGCTGATGATGGTCTATGTCCTGTTCGGCGGGATGCGCGCGACATCGTGGGTGCAGATCATCAAGGCGGTGATGCTGCTGTGCGGCGCGACATTCCTGGTCCTCGGCGTGATGGCGCATGTCGGCTTCTCGTTCGAGGCCCTGTTCGCCAGGGCCGTCGCGGTGAAGACGAAGCTTGCGCTCGATTCTGGCCTTGCACCGGGCGATGCGGCGGCGAAGGGCCGGGCGATTATGGGGCCGGGCGGCTTCATCAAGGATCCGATCTCGGCCTTGTCGTTCGGCTTCGCGCTGATGCTCGGCACCGCGGGGCTGCCGCACATCCTGATGCGCTTCTTCACCGTTCCCGACGCCCGCGAAGCGCGCAAATCGATCATGTGGGCGACGGTGTGGATCGGCTATTTCTATGCACTGACCTTCGTTCTCGGCTTCGGCGCGATCGTGATGATCTCGTTCAATCCCGACTATGTTGATGCGGCCGGCGCGCTGCGGGGCGGCAACAACATGGCGGTGATGCACTTGGCGCATGCGATCGGCGGCAACCTGTTCCTCGGCTTCATCTCGGCGGTCGCGTTCGCGACGATCCTCGCGGTGGTCGCAGGGCTAACGCTGTCCGCGGCCTCGGCGATCAGCCACGACGTATATGCCAGCGTCATTCGTAAGGGGGATGCCGATCCCGGGAAGGAACTGCGCGTGTCGCGCATCACCACGATCCTGCTTGGCATTGCGGCGATCATTTTGGGCATCGTGTTCGAGAAACAGAACGTCGCCTTTATGGTCAGCCTCGCTTTTGCTCTCGCCGCGTCGGGCAACTTCCCTGTGCTGGTGATGTCGCTGCTCTGGAAGGGCTGCACCACCAAGGGGGCGGCGTGGGGCGGGGCGATCGGGTTGCTGGCGGCATTTGGGCTGACGCTCGTCTCGCCGGTGATATGGGTGGCGGTTTTCGGTTTCGAACGTGCGATATTTCCGTACAGTTCGCCTGCGTTGTTTTCGGTCCCCGCCGGGTTTTTGGCGATCTGGCTCATCTCGACGCTCGACCGATCTCCACGTGCCGCGATCGACAGGGCGGGCTATCCGAACCAGCGATTGCGGTCCGAAACCGGCATCGGGGTTCATGAGTCCGTGAGCCACTGACCTCTGCCAGGTCTGGGTCGTTGCGGACATTCGTGTGAGCGGCCTGCAAGCGCAGACGTCCACATCAGTGGTTTTTCATACCGAGCCGAAGCGTGGCCTCCAGCCCGCCGGCGGGACGGTTGGCAAGGGACAGGTCCGCCCCGATCGCCGCCGCCTGCGCCAGCGCGATCGTCAATCCTATGCCGGTGCCGTCGCCGCTCGATCGCGACCGGTCGGCGCGTACGAAGGGATCGAATGCGCGGGCCAATAGCGCCTCGTCCATGCCCGGGCCGGAATCCTGCACCGTGACGATCACCGACGTGCCGGCGCGGTGCGCGGCGATGTCGGCGCCGCCGCCATATTTGATCGCATTGTCGATCAGGTTCGACAGGCAGCGCGCCAAGGCATCGGGTCGCACCCGCACCAGCGCGCCGCAGCCTTGGGTGAAGCGTACCGCATGGCCGAATTCGGCGGCATCGTCGGCAAGGCTGGATAGGAGCGAGTCGAGATCGACCGTCGACCAATCCTCGGCGCTCTCGCCGCTGCGGGCGAGGTCGAGGCCGCGTTTCACCATCGCCAGCGTCGCCGATAGGTCGGCGACCAGCCGTTCGCGCAACGCCTCATCCTCGACCTGTTCGAGCCGCAGCCGCAGCCGCGTCAGCGGCGTCTGGAGGTCGTGGCTGATCGCCGCGAGCATCCGCGTCCGCTCGCGAAGACCGGCGCGGACGCGCGCCTGCATCAGGTTGAAGGTCGCCAATGCGGCGCGCACGTCGCCGGGGCCGGTTTCGACCACCGGCTCGGCGTCGATCGATCGGGCAAAGGCGTCCGCCGCCGCGGAAAGGCGCCGGAGCGGCGCGGTCGCCAGCCTCGCCACGATCAACGACAGCGCGATCGCCGCGACGACGACGAGCAGCAGGAACAAGCGGTCGGTCGTCCAGCCCGGCGGGGCGGGCAGCCGCGGCAGGTCGATCGCCACCGCGACGGGGTGCCCGCCCACGTTTAGCGTCAGCAGCCAGCAATCGGGCAGCATCAGCGGTTTCAGTCCTGCCGCGCGCGCACGGGAGCGGAATGGGTCGTGAAGCTGGCAGACACCGGTGGGCGCGTGCGCGAGCACGGCCTGTATCGCCGGCGCGGTGCGCCTTGCGAGCGTCGCGGTGAGGTCGTCGTCGCGCGGCGGGATCGGCCTGATCCCTTCGCCCGCGAGATGCGCGCCCAACAGCCGGCCGTCGCGCAGGCTGACGAGCGCACCGGCGGGGTCGCGGTGCAGACGATCGATGACGTCGAGCGCGCTCGCGATGACGCGCTCGTCGCGCACCCGCCGGAACTCGGCCCGCCGCCCCTGTTCGGCGAGGAACAGCGCGGCGAGCGACGCGATCGAGATGCCGACGACGAGGATCAGCGCGATCCGGCCCGCCAGCGATCCGAGAAAGCGCATCGGCCGGGCGGCGACGCGCCTCATGCGAACGTGGTCGTCGCCGCGAGCATATAGCCCTGGCCGCGTACGGTAAGGATCAGATCGTCGCCATCGGGCTTGAGCTTCTGGCGCAACCGGCTGATCTGATTGTCGATCGTCCGGTCGAACGCGGCGGTGGCGGCGCGCGTCGGCACCAGCGCCTCGCGCGACAGCGGCCGCCCGGCGGCGTGGACGAGGCGCGACAGCATGTCGAATTCGGCGGTCGACAGCATCACGACATTGTCGCCGGGGGCGAGCAGGCGACGTTTCACCAGATCGAGCCGCCAGCGGCCGAAGGCGGCGATGCGCGCCGGCGTGCCCGTGCCGCGGCGCAGCAGGTTGCGGATCCGTGCGGTCAGTTCGCGCGGCTCGAACGGCTTGGTCAGATAGTCGTCGGCGCCCAGTTCGAGCCCGAGCACGCGGTCGATCGCGCTGTCGCGCGCGGTGACCATGATGATCGCGCCGCCATAGCCCTCGGCGCGCAGTTCGCGGCACAGCATCAGCCCGTCGCCGTCCGGCAGGCCGAGGTCGAGCACGATAAGGTCGATCGCCGCCGCCGCCAGCGCCGCGCGGATGCCGGCGACGTCGCCCGCCGCGCTCAGCCGATAGCCCTCGCGCGCGAGCTGCGCGGCGACCAGGTCGCGGATGTCGGGATCGTCGTCGGCGATCAGCAGATGCGGACGGTCCGCCGCGGCACCGGGCATCATATCGTCGTCCCTCCGCTGCGGCGGCGGCAGCCGGCCGCCAGGCAGCGGGCATAGCCGGGCGGGCGGCGGCTGCCCAGCCATCGCCCGGTCACAGCGTGTCGTCCGATCCGATCGCCTGATACAGCGTCACCCGGTTGGCGAGGTCGGTGAGCGCCGCCGAGATCGCGGTCTGCTGCGCGCTGTACAGCGTCCGCTGCGCGACCAGCGCGGTGAGGAAACTGTCGCTGCCCTCGCGATAGCGCGCCTCGCCGATCGCATAGCTCGCCTGCGCGGCGGCGACGAGATCGGCCTGCGCCTGGCGCTGCCGCGCAATCGTGCCGCGGCGGGCGAGGCCGTCGGCGACCTCGCGATAGGCGGTCTGCGCCGCCTTGCGATAGGTGGCGAGATAATAGTCCACCTGCGCGCGCGCATAATCGAGATTGCCGCGATTGGTGCCGCCGAGGATCGGCACGCTGACCGACGGCGTCGTCGTCCAGGTCGAGCCGGAGAACAGCCCGGTCAGCGCGCTGCTGGCGAGGCCGAGCACGCTGGTCAGCGAGATCTGCGGGAAGAAGGCGGCACGCGCCGCGCCGACATTGGCGTTCGCGCCGCGCAATTGATGCTCGGCCTCGACCACGTCGGGCCGGTCGAGCAGCACCGCCGACGACAGGCCGGCGGGTACGGTGGCGATGCCGGCGTCGAGCGCGGTCATGCTGGCGGGCAGCAACGCATCCTCGACGTGCGCGCCGACGAGCAGGTCGAGCGCATTGCGATCCTGCGCGACCTGCGTCGTGCGATCCGCGACGTCCGCCTGCGCCTGCGCCAGCAGCGTGCGCGCATCGGCGAGGTCCGAGCCGCTGACCAGCCCGGCGTCGTGGAGTTCGGCGTTGAGGCCGACGGTCCGCGCGCTGCTGCGCACCTGCTCCTGCGACACCTTGAGCAGGTCCCGGTCCGCGGCGAGCGTGACATAGGCGGTCGCGGTCTCGGCGACGACGGCGAAGCGCGTCGAGCGGGCGCCGCTCTGCGTCGACAGATAGGTCTCGAACGCCGCGCGCGACAGGTTCTTCTGCCGACCGAACAGGTCGAGTTCGAAATTGCTGACCCCGGCGCTCGCCGAGAACAGGTCGCTCGACCCCGCGGTCGCGGTGCCGCCGCCGGTGACCGCGCGCGCGATCGACGCCCCCGCATCGGCGGAGACGGTCGGCAGGCGATAGGACCGCTGCACGCGATATTGCGCGCGGGCCGAGGCGACGTTGGCGACCGCCGCGGCGAGATCCTGGTTCGCCGCCAGCGCACGTTCGATGACGACGCGCAATGTCGCGTCGGTGACCAGCGACCGCCACGGCATCCCCGCCTTGCCCGCCGCGGCGGGGGCATAGGCGGCGCCCGCGGGCCATGACTGCGGCACCGCATCCGCCGCGGTGCGGACCTCGTGCGGCGCCAGATCGCAGGCGGCGAGCGCGCTCGCCCCCAGCAGCAGCATCGCGATGCGCAAACGGATCATGCCGCACGCTCCCTGCGTTCGTGGAACAGCCGCGCGACGACGACGAAGAACATCGGCACGTAGAAGATCGCCAGCGCGGTGGCGGTCAGCATGCCGCCGACCACCGCGGTGCCGATCGCGATCCGGCTGTTGGCGCCCGCGCCGGTGGCGACCGCCAGCGGAAAGACGCCGAAGATGAAGGCGAGGCTGGTCATCAGGATCGGCCGCAGCCGCGTCCGCGCCGCCTCCAGCGCGGCGTCGATCACGTCCTTGCCCGCGCGTCGCGCCTCCTCGGCGAATTCGACGATCAGGATCGCATTCTTGGCGGCGAGGCCGATCGTGGTGATGAGCCCGACCTGAAAATAGATGTCGTTGTCGAGCCCGCGCAGCGTCACCGCGAGCACCGCACCGATCACGCCGAGCGGCAGCACCAGCAGCACCGCGATCGGCACCGACCAGCTTTCGTACAGCGCCGCGAGGCACAGGAAGACGATCAGGACCGACAGGCCGTAGAGCATCGGCGCCTGCCCGCTCGCCTCATTCTCCTGAAACGACAGGCCGGCCCAGGCATAGCCGGTGCCCGGCGCGAGCTGTTGTTGCAGCTTGACCATCTCGGCCATCGCCGCGCCCGAGCTGCCGCCCTCGGCGGGTTCGCCCTGGATTTCGTAGGAGGAGCGGCCGTTGAACCGCGACACGCTGTTCGGACCTTTCTCCCACGACAAGGTTGCGATCGACGAGAAGGGGACCATCGTGCCACTCGCGGTGCGCGCGAACCAGCCGCTGAGGTCGTCGGGCAGCATGCGATAGGGCGCGTCCGCCTGCATATAGACGCGCTTCACCCGGCCGCGATCGACGAAGTCGTTGACGTAGACGCCGCCCCAGGCGTTCGACAGCGTATTGGTGACGTCGGCCTCGGTCAGGCCGAGCACGGCGAGCTTGGCGTCGTCGAGCGTCACGCGCAGTTGCGGCGTATCGGGCAATGTCGAGGCACGGACCTGCGCCAGTTTCGGATTCTTGTTGGCGGCGGCGATCAGTTTGTCGCGCAGCGCGACGAAGGCATCGCGGCTGAGGCCGCCGGTATTGGTCAGCTCGAAGGTGAAGCCGTTCGACTGGCCGAGGCCGGAGATCGCTGGCGGCGTCAGCGGGATGACGGTCGCGTCGCGGATCGTCCCGAAATTCCGGATTGCGCGCGCGTTGATCGCCGAGGCGCTCTGGCTGGCGTCCTTGCGCTCGTCGAAGGGCGTGAGGCTGGCGAAGGCCATGCCGGCATTCTGCCCCGAGCCGCTGAAGCCGAAGCCGGTGATGCTGAACACGTTTTCGATCGTCGCCTTCTCGTGCGTCGAATAATAGCTCTGGACGCGGTCGCGCACCGCCTCGGTCCGCTCGTCGGTGGCGCCGGCGGGCAGCGTGTACATCACCATCACCTGCCCCTGATCCTCGACCGGCAGGAAGCTGGTCGGCAGCCGGACGAACAGAACCGCGAGCACGACGGTGATCGCCGCGACCACCGCCAGATGCAGCCAGCGCCGGCCGATGACGCCGCGCGTCGCCGCGACGTAGCGATTGGTGGTCCGGTCGAACCAGCGGTTGAACCGGCCGAACAGGCCGGGCCGCGCCAGCGGATCGCCATGCGTCGGCTTGAGCAGCGTCGCGGTCAGCGCCGGGCTGAGCACCAGCGCGACCAGCACCGACAGCAGCATCGACGACACGATGGTGATCGAGAACTGGCGGTAGATCACCCCGGTCGAGCCGCCGAAGAACGCCATCGGCAGGAACACCGCCGACAGCACCAGCGCGATGCCGACCAGCGCCGAGCCGATTTCGCCCATCGAGCGGATCGTCGCCGCTTTGGGATCGAGCGCCTCCTCGGTCATCACCCGCTCGACATTCTCGACCACGACGATCGCGTCGTCGACCAGCAGGCCGATCGCCAGCACCATCGCGAACAGCGTCAGCGTGTTGATCGAATAGCCGCAGACCGCGAGCACGCCGAACGTGCCGAGCAGCACCACCGGCACCGCGATCGCCGGGATCAGCGTCGCGCGCCAGTTCTGCAGGAAGACGAACATGACGATGATGACGAGGACGATCGCGATGGCCAGCGTCTCGACCACTTCCTCGACCGACAGTTTGACGAAGGTGGTGGTGTCGCGCGGATAGGCGATCGCATAGCCCGCCGGCAGGTTGGTCGCGAGCTCGGCCATTCGCGCCTTGACCGCGGTCGCGGTCTCCAGCGCGTCGGCGCCGGTCGCGAGCTGGATCGCCATGCCCGCGGCGGGATGGCCGTTGAGCTCGGCGGAGGTGGTGTAGCTGTCCTGCCCCAGTTCGACGCGTGCGACGTCGGACAGGCGGACGATTGCGCCCTCCGTGGTGGTCTTGAGCACGATCGCGCCGAATTGCGCGGGCGTGCTCAGCCGCGACTTGGCGCGGACGGTGGCGTTGAGCATCTGCCCCTTCACCGCGGGCAGCGCGCCGACCTGGCCGGCGGCGACGTCGACGTTCTGCGCCTCAATCGCGCTCTGCACGTCGGAGGGCATCAATTGCACCGCGGCGAGCTTGGTCGGATCGAGCCAGATGCGCATCGCATATTGCGCGCCGAACACCTGGCTCTGCCCGACGCCGTCGACGCGGGCGAGATCGTCCTGGAAATTGCTGACCAGATAATCGGCGATGTCGCTCGCCGACGCCTTGTCGCTCTTGTCGTAGAGCGCGACGATCATCAGGAAGTCGCTGTTCGACTTGGTCACGGTCACGCCCTGCGACGTCACCGCCGAGGGCAGCCGCGCGCTCGCCTGCTGCACCTTGTTCTGCACCTGCACCTGCGCGGTATCGGGGTCGGTACCCTTGGCGAAGGTGACGGTGATCGACGCCGAGCCCGCGGAATTGGAGCTGGACTGGAAATATTGCAGCCCGTCGATGCCGGTGAGCTGCTGCTCGATCACCTGCGTCACGCTGGTTTCCAGCGTCTCGGCGGAGGCGCCGGGATAAGTGGCGCTGATCGCGATCGTCGGCGGCGCGACGTCGGGATATTGCGCGATCGGCAGCGACCGCAGCCCGGCGACGCCGCCGAGCATGATGCAGATCGCGATCACCCAGGCGAAAATGGGGCGTTCGACGAAGAAGCGGCTGATCCCCATGTCAGCGCTCCTGCTTCACGGCGACGGGCTTGACCGTCGCGCCCGGCTGCGCCTTGTCGGTGCCCTCGACGATCAGCCGGTCGCCCGCCTTCAGCCCGGCGGTGACCAGCCAGTTGCTGCCGATCGCCTCGCCGGTGGTGATCTGGCGTTGCACCACCTTGTCGTCGGCGCCGACCACCAATGCGGTGGCATTGCCCTTGGCGTCGCGGGTGATGCCCCGCTGCGGTGCGAGGATGCCGTTGCGCACCACCGTCTGCGGCACGGTGACGCGGACGAACATGCCGGGCAGCAGCAGCCCCTGCGGATTGGGGAAGCGCGCGCGCAGCGTGACGGTGCCGGTGGTGGCGTCGACCGTCGCCTCGCCGAACTCGATCCGTCCCGCCTGCGGATAGGCGCGGCCGTTGTCGAGCGTCAGGCGGACGGTGGTGCTCGCCGGCAGCGCCGAACCGCTGGCGAGGCTCTGGCGCAGGTCGAAGACGTCGCTGCTCGACTGTTGGATATCGACGAAGATCGGGTCGAGCAGCGCGATCGTCGCCAGCGCGGTCGTCTGCGCGGCGGACACCAGCGCGCCCTGCGTATAGGTCGAGCGGCCGATCCGCCCCGAGATCGGCGCATAGACGCGCGTGAAACCGAGCTGCACGTTCGCGGTGCGCAGCGTCGCGCGATATTGCGCGATACTCGCCCGCGCCTGGCGTGCGGTGGCGACCGCATCGTCGACGTCCTGCCGCGCGACTGCATCGGCGCTCTGCAACCGGCCGTAGCGCGCGACCTTGGCCTGCGCGGTCGCCGCCTGCGCCTCGGCGCTGGCGACCTGCGCCGCCGCCTCGTCGCGGGTGGCGCGATAGAGGCGTGGATCGATCTGGTAGAGCGGCTGGCCGGCGCGAACCAGCGCGCCCTCGGTGAACAGCCGCGCCTTGATGATGCCGTCGACCTGCGGGCGCACCTCGGACATCGCGGTCGCGGCGGTGCGGCCGGTCAGCACCGTCGTCGTGGTGACCGGCGAGGTGGTGAGCGTGACGACGCCGACCTCGGCGGGCGGCGGCGGTGCCATGCCGCCCTTCGACCCGCCGCCGCAGCCGGCGAGCGTGAGCGCGAGCGCGAGAGACGCCACGACACACGGAGAGACGGGTTTCATACCGCGCGACCGCCTGCATCCCGATCGACACCCGAACCGGAGAGAAACGCGAGAGGATGGCAAGCGAACATGGCGGAGGACCCCGATGAAGGTCAGTCCCTCTATTCCGATCCGGCAGGAGCAGACAGACATGGTCCGTAAGCGAATGTAACGGTTTGTAACGGGTGGTCGCTATAGTCTTGTGACCTGTGCCGGATACTTGGCCTGATAAAGGCTTCGCGGATAATCATGACATGTTCGCGCCGCGTCGATCTCGAAGGAGCTTGGGTTTGTGATCGCGGGTGTGGGCCATCTATTGCCGCGTGAGACGTTCGATCCGCCGTCCGCTGGGTGGACCCCTTCGCATTTGATCGCGCTGCCTGCTTGCAGCATGATCGTCGCACGCCAGACAATAGGCGGAAGGATAGAGGGTGTCGTGAACGGGTCGCTGCGGTGATCGTCGAATCATGCTGGCGCTCGCGGCGCCGCGCGACGGTATTGCAGACCGGCGCGGCGATGCCGCCGCCGACGTTCCTCTCATTCTTTCCGACCTCGAGCAGTGATTTCGAGAATTGTGCAGGTCGGCGACTGTGCTGGACCGGGCCGTAACGGAATGGATAGCAGATGACGAAGAATCGTTGGATCGTCCTGGTCGCCCTGGCCTATATGCTTTCTATCGGGATGGCGCTGCCCATCTATGCGGGCAGCGTGATCAATACGTCGATGGTCGTCGACATGAGCTGGAACCGGCAGACGCTCGGGCTGCTGGTCGGTGCGAACATGATCGTCAATGGCCTGCTCGCCCCGGGCGGCGCGTTCGTCGTGCAGAAGATCGGCGTCCGTCATGCGCTGATCGCCGGTGCGACGCTGATGGCGCTCGTCAGCGCCGCGCTGGCGACCATCGTCACCGCGCCGTGGCAGGCGATCCTCGCCTTCGGCCTCGGCCTCGGCATCGCCGGCAATCTGACCGGGATCATCGCCTGCCAGACCGGCGTCGCGCAATGGTTCGACGAGCAGCGCACCACGGCGCTGTCGCTGCTCTACGCGGCGATGGGGGTCGGCGGCTTCGCCTCGGTATGGATCGTGACGCGCGCGATCGAGGCGTCGCACGACTGGCGTGCCGGCTGGTGGATCTTCGCGGCGGCGGCGGCGGCGGGCGCCATCGTCGCGACGCTGGTCATCCGCAACCGGCTGGACGCATCGGGCACCATGGCCGGTCCCGGCATGCCGATCGCGCCGGACAGCGGTGCGGCGCGTTCGGTGGACGAGACGCTCACCCTCGGCGGGGCGCTGCGCTCGCCGTTCCTGTGGGCGGTGTGTCTGTGCATGCTCGCCTCGACATCGGCGGCGGCGTTCGTCGTGGCGCACGTCCAGGCGTATCTGCGCGACGTCGGTTTCTCGCCGACCGGTGCGGCATCGGCGGTGTCGCTGTTCTCGCTGGCGACGTTGGGCGGCAATCTCGCCGTCGGGCCGATCGCCGCCAAATCCTCGCCGCGCATCGCTTATGCCGCGGCACTTGGCACGCTGGCGATCGCCATGCTCATCCTCATCAACGTACACGGATCACCGATGCTGTATGCCTTCGCGATCATCGCGGGCATCGGATTCGGTGCGAGCCAGGTCGGGTCGATGGCGATCCTCGGGCATTACTGGAGCACGCGGCTGTTCCCTGCGCTGACCGCGCTGGGCCTGCTGATCCAGACCGCGGGCGGCGGTGCCGTGCCGATCATCGCTGGCGCCTATTTCGACGCCAATCATAATTACACCGCGATCCTCGTCGCGATCGTGCTGCTCAACGTCATCGGCGCGGCGGTGCTGATGGTCGCCCGCCCGCCGGTCCACGCGCCGGTCGCGGCGGTCGCCTGACGCGCCACGCCGCGCGTCGTTCACGCGGCGGACGCACACGCATTCGACCTACCGTCGCCGCATGCGGGTTCCTAGCCATCGCGCGATGCCGACCGGTGGCCAGGAACAGGAAAGACCCGATGAACAAGCTATTCGACTCCCCCGACGCTGCCGTTGCCGATATCGCGGACGGCGCGACCGTCGCGATCGCCGGGTTCGGGGTCGGCCACAGCTATCCCAACAGCCTGACCGTCGCATTGCGCGATCAGGGGGCGACGCATCTGCGCGTCGTCGCCAATTCGCTCGGCGGTGGCGGCCAGCACCGGCCGCAGATCCTGGTGGAGAACGGCCAGGTCGACGCGGTCGTCCTGTCGTTCTCGGCCCGTCCCGGCATCGCCTCGCCCGAGGAGGCGCTGGTCGCCGAAGGCAAGCTTGACCTCGAAATGGTGCCGCAGGGCATCCTGGTCGATCGCCTGCGTGCCGCGGCGGCGGGGCTGCCCGCTTTCTACAGCCCCGTCACGGTCGGCACGCCGCTGGCCGATGGCAAGGAAGTCCGCGATTTCGACGGCAAGGCGTATGTGCTCGAGCGCAGCCTGCCCGTCGATGTCGCGCTGATCCGCGGCTGGCGGGCCGACCGCTTCGGCAACGTTCAGTTCCGGGGCAGCAGCGCGCATTTCCATGCATCCTTCGCCAAGGCTGCCCGGCTCGCGATCGTCGAGGTGCAGGAGATCGTCGAACCGGGCGTCATCGCACCCGACCAGATCGACCTGCCTGGCATATTCGTTCACCGCGTGGTCCAGTCGACGATCACGATCGGGGCGAGCGCAGGGCGGATGGGGCGGCGTGCCCCCGAGAGCGGGCGCGACTATCTCGGCAAGCCGGCGCTGTCCCGATCGGCGATCGCGCGGCGTGCCGCGGCGCTCGTTCCCGATGGCAGCTACATCAATCTCGGCTCGGGTCTGCCGACGCTGGTGGCGGGTCATATCCGCGGCCGCGAGGTCTTCCTGCATGCCGAAAACGGCGCGCTGGGCTATGACCTGCTCGACGATCCCGAGGACTATGACCCGGACTTCTTCGACGCGGCGGGCAATTTCATCCGGCTGCGCTCCGGCGGCGCGGTGTTCGAAAGCGTCGCGTCGTTCGAGATCGCGCGGTCGGGCAAGCTGTCCGCGATCATGCTCGGCGCCTATCAGGTCAGCGAGGCCGCCGACCTCGCCAATTGGGCGACGCCGGGCCAGCAGGGTGGCGGCATCGGCGGCGCGATGGATCTGGCCGCATCGGGTGCGCCGGTGATCGTGGTCATGGAGCATACCGACAGCAAGGGGCGCCCGAAGCTGGTCGCCGACTGCGCCTATCCGCTGACCGCGCCGGGCTGCGTCACGACGATCGTCACCGATCTGGCGCTGTTTCAGTGGCGCGACGGTCGCTTCGTCGTCGAAGAGATCGCGCCCGGATTCACCCGGGAGGACATCCGCGGCCTGACGCCGATGCGGTTCGATTTCGCCGCCACCGTCGGCGTGCTGGGCGAGGCCTGATGCGCACCGGCCGATCGTCGCGGTACACGCAGCGGACCATGATGTTGCGACACTTCCCGTTCCGCAAGCCGGAGCATAGCCTTTCCACTATGATCTAGCGAACCGTTCATCTCCAATAGTCGGATGGTTCCGCAGGGAAATGTCCGGCTTGCGGCCAAATTGAACTCCGGCGGCAAATCGTTTCTGCGCCGCTTGATGCGAACAAAACTATAAAACGGCCGCAAGTGTTTGAAGCGGCGCGCAAAAACATGAGAGGATATTCGATGGCTCGTTGTGTGGGAGGCCTGCTCGCGCGCGTCAGCGTGAGCGCTCTGTTGCTTGGCATCGCCGCGCCCGACGTGGCGTTCGCACAGTCCGCGACCCCGTCGGTATCCTCCGCCACGACGCCGTCGGTATCGACGGGCGGACAGGTCCAGCCACAGGCGCGGTCGGGCACGGCCGCCGCCGCCCCGGCGCCCTCGTCGCAGACCGCGGCACCTGCCAACAGCGATATCATCGTCACCGCACAATTCCGTTCGCAGCGTCTGCAGGATACGCCGCTGGCGATCACCGCGATCAGCGCCGCCGACCTCGAGAAGCGCAACCAGACGAGCGTCGTCGATCTCGCTGGCAACGCGCCCAACATCACGATCCTGAAAGGCGGGTCGGGCTATGGCCTGACCCCGACGATCAGCATTCGCGGCGTCGGTGCCGGCGACTATAATTTCGCGCTGAGCCCCGCCGTCGGCGTCTATCTCGACGATGTCTATATGCCGACGTTGTTCGGTTCCGCGTCGGATCTGGTCGATATCGATCGCGTCGAGGTCCTGCGCGGGCCGCAGGGGACGCTTTCGGGCAAGAATTCCGTTGGCGGTGCGATCAAGATCTTCTCGAAAGCTCCGGACAACGATTTCGGCGGCGTCGTCGAGGGCGGATATGGATCCTACGATACGGTGCGCCTGCGCGGAGCGATCAACATCCCCATCGTCAAGGATACGCTGGCGCTGCGGATCACTGGCGCCTTCTCGCGCGAGGACGGCTATCTCACCCGCATCGATTACGGCTGCCGCTTCCCCAATTCGGGGATAGCCGCGACGACGACCGCATCGAATTGCGTGCTGGGCAAGGAGGGCGGCACCAATCACCGTGGCATCCGCGGCCAGCTGCGCTGGACGCCGACCGCTGCGCTGCAGGTCGATCTCAGCGCCGATTATACGAAGATCGACGACCAGCCGGCGGCGACCAAGCTAACCTATGCGCGCAATCCGCAGAACATCCCGCAGACGAACTTCGCGCAATTCCTGACCGACGCGCGGTTCGTCAACTACGCGACCAATTGCGTCGCCGAACTTGGCTATTGCCAGCCGTCGGTCGCGAAGTCCGATCCCTGGGGCGTGTCGGCGCGGGTCAGCTACGATTTTGGGCACAAGCTGTCGCTGGTCTCGATCTCGGCCTATCGCGCCTATACCGCGCGCTTCACCAGCGACGGCGATGCCGGCCCGCTGACCGCGCTGCAGCAGGACAACCAGCTCAAATACCGGACGTTCACGCAGGAACTGCGGTTGAACGGGTCGCTCGGGTCGCTCGACTGGACGCTCGGCGGCTTCTACTCCACCGATCGCGGCGTCCAGGCCGGGCGACAGAACGTCGGTTACGTCGGGGTGCCGTTTCCGCCCTTCGCGCAATTGTCCGATTTCAACCAGAACGACGTCATCACGGCGAGCAGCCTCGCGGGCTTCGTCCACGGCGTGTATCACTTCAACGACAAACTCAACCTGACGCTCGGCTATCGCCGCACGCACGACGCGCGCGACTATACGTTCAACCGGACCGCCAATACCCCGGCGGCCGATCTGGCGGCGTCGATCAACGGCACGACGAGCCGGTTCCGCGGCAACTCCAACGATTACCGCGCGACGCTCGACTATCGCTGGTCGAACCAGATCCTGACCTATGCGACCTTCTCCACCGGCTTCCGCGGCGGCGGCATCAATCCCCGTCCGTTCGTGGCCAGCCAGGTCGTGCCATTCGGACCGGAGCGCCTCAAGAATTACGAGATCGGCATGAAGACCGATCTCTTCGACCGGCGGCTGCGGTTGAACGCCAGCGCGTTCTACGATCGCTACAACGACATCCAGGAAACGATCACCAGCGGCTACGGCGGTTTCCCGATCTCGGCAGTGCCGGTCAATTCGGGCGATGCGACGCTGAAGGGCGTCGAGCTCGAAATGAACGCGCGCCCGTTCGGCGCGCTGCAGCTCGACGGTTCGGTAAGCTACATCAAGTTCGACTTCACGCGCCTGTCGGCCGATGCGCTCGCCTCGGGGCTGACCAGGGACATGGTGTCGCCGTTCACCCCGTCGTGGAAGGCGAGCCTCGGCGCGCAATATGCGGTCGACCTCGATCGCTTCGGGGTGCTGACGCCGCGTCTCGACGTCAACTACCAGTCGTCGCTCTACACGCAGGCGGTGAACAACGATCGCAACCAATTGCAGGCGTTCACCGTGCTCAACGCCAAGCTGAGCTATGCGCCGCGGGATTCCGCCTGGCTGTTCTCGATGGCGGTCACCAACGTCACCGATAAATATTATTTCGTGAACATCGACGACACCTATCAGGGGACGGGAACGACCCGCGCGACACCGGCGCGGCCGCGGACCGCGTTCTTCTCGGTGAAGCGGACGTTCTGAACCGGTGCCGACCGGCGCGTACACGATACGGACGCCACCCGGTTGCCGATGTCGCCGCCCGCCGGATCGACCTACCATCACGCCAACGACCGAGCACATACTCGGGCAGTAGGATGAGGTTTTCCATGGCTACCGCAATTGCACCCGCGCTTCGCGCCCTCGTGCCGCCCGAACCCGAACTGACGCCCGAGGCCATGATCGCGCGTGCGCATGCGATGATCCCGACGCTGCGCGCGCGGCAGGCCCAGGCGGAGGCGGCGGGTCGCCTGCTCGAGGAGACCAATCGCGACTTCTTGGAAGCGGGATTCTACCGGATCGTGCAGCCGCGCCGCTTCGGCGGTTATGAATTCGGGCTGCCGACCTATGTCCGCGTCATGATGGAGATCGCGCGCGGCTGCCCGTCGAGCGGCTGGGTGCTCGCGCTGGTGTCGGGCCATCCGATCATGCTCGCCGATTTCGACGAGCGCGCGCAGGAAGAGGCCTATGGCGACGACGGCGACTATCGCTGTCCGTCGGTCGGCTCGCCGGTGCCGGTCAAGCCGGAGAAGGACGGCTTCCGCGTCAGCGGCGCGTGGGACTATACCTCGGGCTGCGACATATCGACGCATGCGATGGTCAGCGGCCTGATCCCAGACGGCAAGGGCGGCATGACCGCGCGCCTGATGCTGGTCGACCGCGCTGACTATACGATCGTCGACAATTGGCGCATGATGGGGATGCAGGGCACCGGATCGCGGCAGGTCGTGGTGAAGGACGTGTTCGTGCCCGGCTATCGCACTGCGCCGATGGCGATGTGGCTGGCGCGGGGCGAGAATGCCGCGCACGCCAATCCGATGTACAACGGCCGCAAGGGCTCGTTCTTCCTCATCGAACTGGGCGCGGTCGTCGTCGGCACCGTCAAGGGCGCGCTCGATCTGTACGAGGATATCTGTCGCACCAAGACGATGCGCTTCCCGCCGAAGGTGTTCCTGTACGAAAGCCACGAATTCCAGCAATATTTTGGCGATGCCCAAGCCAAATTGGACGCGGCCGAGGCGCTGTTGCTCAAGGTGACCGAGCGCTACGTCGAGGCGTGCAGTGCCGATCCGGTCACCGGTGGCGACTTCAGCGAGGAAACCGATCGCCGGCTGTTCGCCGCCGCGCAGGAGGCCTGCAAGATGGCCTGGGATGCGCTGGAGATCATCTTCACCACCGCGGGAACCAGCATCGGCCAGCGCGATTCGATGTTGGCGCGCCTCTATCGCGACGCCAGCGTGCAGAAGACGCATTTCGTCCAGCAGAGGTCGCGCACCGCGGTGAACGCCGCCCGCCTGCATTTCGGCCTGTCGCCGCTGACGCCGTTCTGAGCCGTGGCCATCGCATCGGATCCGACCGCCGGCGGCGCCACGCCGGACCCCGATCACGTGCGCGACGAATTCCGCCGTCGCCGTGGTCATTGGCATGACGATTGGGAGGCGATGCTCGTCTATTCGCCGGCCTATGTCGCCGCCTATCTCGATTTCTCGGTCTATGCGGCGGAGCGCGGCGCGCTGACGCCGCGGTTCATCGAACTGCTGTACGTCGCGACCAATTGCACGCCGACACATATGTTCGATCGCGGCCTGCGCAATCACGCGCGTCAGGCGCTGGCGATGGGCGTTACCCGCGACGAGCTTTTGTCGGTGGCGGCGACCGTGAGCGCAATGGGGATTCACTCCTATCTGCTCACCGCACAGGCGGTGGCCGATCTGGTGCCCGAGGCGGGGACGGAGGCGGATCCGCATGCGATCCAGCGGGCATTCGACGCGCATGCCGCGCTGTTCGGCGAGGTTCTCGACGATGTCGACGTCGCGGTTCGCGTCGATCCGAACTTCTACCTGCACTGGCTCGACTTCGTCGCCGCCCCCGTGCGCGGCGCCAAAGCGGGACTGTCGGCCAAGGAGGCGCATCTCATCTCGCTCGCGGTCCATGCGCAATGCACGCAGTTGAACGCGGCCGGGGTGCGACATCACGCCCGCGCGGCGATCGCGCACGGGGCGAGCGTCGAGGAAGTGCTCGACGTCGGGCGGTTGATCTCCAGCATGGGCATCCATGCGATGGTCTTCGCGCTGCCGATCATCAACGATCTCACCGGGTTGGATTCGTGACGATGGGAAGCGATTTCGCTTATACCGGCGGCGGCGTGTCCGCCCGGGGCTATTATGCCGAACCGGCGACGCGCGACATCCGTGGCGCGGTGCTGGTCTTTCCCGAGGCACCCGGCGTCGGCGGCCATGTGCGACGGCGCGTCGACGCGCTCGCCGCGGCCGGTTATGCCGCGCTGGGCGCGGACCTGCACGGCAGGGGGCGACTGGCCGAAGGGCATGACGAGGCCCGCCGCTGGGTCGAGGCGCTGAAGGCCGATCCCGCAACCCTGATCGCGCGCATGGAAGCGGCGCTTGCCACGCTGGTCGCGAGATGCGGTGTCGACGATCGACGCGTCGCGCTTGCCGGCTATTGTTTCGGCGGCTGGTGCGCGCTCGAACTGGCGCGCTCGGGCGCGGCGGCGGGCAGCGTCACCTCGTTCCACGGCTCGGTCGCCAGCGCGCGCGGCGTCGACGGCCTGATCGGCCGGTCCGTGCTGGTCTGTACCGGCGATGCCGATCCGTTCGTGCCGGCCGACCAGCTTGCTGCATTCGGCGCCGCGGTGCGCGGCGTGCCGGTCGATTACCAGCTGTGCGTCTATGGCGGGGTCGGCCACGGCTTCACCGACCGCGACGCACCGACCATGCCGGGCTTCGCCTACGACGCCGCCGCCGACCGGCGATCCTGGCGATCCTTCCTGCATCTGCTCGACGACCAGATGACCGCTGCCGACGTGAGGACTACGCAATGACGAGTTTCGATGGCCAGACGATCCTGATCACCGGCGCGGCGACCGGGATCGGGCGCGCGACCGCCCGCAAGCTGGCCGATCTCGGCGCGCGTCTGGTGATCGTCGATCTGGACGGCGACGGCGCGGTCGCGGCCGCCGCGTCGCTGCCCGGCGATGCGCGCGGCTATCGCTGCGACGTGCGCAGCGACGCCGACGTCGACGCGCTGCGCGCCGTCGTGCTCGCCGAATGCGGCGGTGTCGACATCCTGCTCAACAATGCGGCCAAGCCGCCGGTGACCGGGCCGATCGCCGACACCGATATCGAGGTGTGGCGCGACGCCCTGGACGTCAACGTCCTGGGCTATGTCCGGATGATCCGCGCCTTCCTGCCGCATATGGTCGCGCGCGGCACGGGGCGGATCGTCAACACCGCGTCCGGTCTCGCGCTGCTGCCCGATCCGCCGACCCGCTTCATGGGGCCGTATATCGCCTCCAAGGGCGCGCAACTGGCGATGAGCTATGCCTTCGCGCATGCGCTCGAGGATACGGGCGTGACGCTGTCGGTCTTCTGTCCGGGCCTGACCGCGACCTCGGACCGCCCCGGCGGACCGCCGCCGGCGGGTGTCGGCGCGCCCACCCTCGACGATTTCCGTCGCGGCGTGCCGGCGCGGCGCGCCCGCCCCGCGACCGCCGACCATGCCGCGCAGACGTTCGTCGACGGGCTGCTCAGCGGAGAATTCCTCACCTGTTCGCAGGAAGGCTATCACAGCGATCTCGTCGACTTCGCCTCGGCCAACCTCGATCCCTATTCGATCGTGCGCCAGGCGCAGGCCGAGGCGGCCTGACGATGGGGCGCCTCCGCTATCTCGACAACGCCGATCTCGCCCCGGAATTCCAGGATATTCCGCGGATGAAGTCGAACATCACGCGCGCCGTCGCGCACAGCCCGAAGCTCGCGCGGCTGGTCGCGGGGCGTGGCATGTATCTGCGCCACGACAGCGGGCTCGACGCGCGATTGCGCGAACTGGCGATCCTCCAGGTCGGCTATTCGACGCGTTCCGCCTACGAATGGGCGCATCACGTCGACGTCGCGCTGTCGTTCGGCGTGACCGAGGACGATATCCGCGCGATCGCGACCGAGACCGCGGGGGAAACCTCGCATCTGGAGCCGCTGGCGGTGGCCGTGCTGGCAGCGACGCGAACGCTGACCGACGACCTAATCCTGCCCCAGCCGCTGTTCGACACGTTGGCGGCGGCGCTGCCCACCGATCAGCTCGTCGATCTGCTCGTCGCGATCGGGGAATATAACGGCCTCGTCCGGGTCATGGCGGCGATCGAGATCGATCTCGAGCCCGAATACGTCCGCTATCTCGACCGCTTCCCGCTGGCGTCCCCCTTCATTTCAGCAAAGGAATCCTGATGAAACTGTTGAGCTTCAAGATCGACGGGCGCGAAAGCTTCGGCGCGGTGGTCGGCGACGAGGTCGTCGATCTCGGCCGCCGGTTCGAGGGCCGCTTCGTGACCATCGTCGACGCGCTCAGGGCCGACGCGCTGGGCGAACTGGACCGGGCCGTCGCGGGCGCGACCGGCGATCACGCGCTGGCGGACATCGAATTCCTGCCGGTGATCCCGAACCCGCCCAAGATCATCTGCATCGGCGTGAACTACGAGACGCACCGCAACGAGATCGGTCGCGATCCGAGCGCCAAGCCGATGGTGTTCGCGCGCTTTCCGATCAGCCAGGTCGGTCACGGCGAGCCGATGATCGCGCCGCCCGAATCCGGGACCTACGATTATGAAGGCGAGATCGCGGTCATCATCGGCAAGCCCGGACGGCGCATTTCGCAGGCGGATTGCTGGGACCATATCGCCGGTTACGCGCCGTATAACGACGGCAGCATCCGCGAATGGCAGCGCCATACGCCGCAGTGGGGGCCGGGCAAGAACTGGTACAAGACCGGCGCGTTCGGCCCGTGGATGACGACGCGCGACGAGATCGCCGACGATCAGGACCTGCACCTGAAAACCCGCCTGAACGGGGTGGAGGTGCAGAATGCCAAGAGCAGCGACATGATCTTCAAGATCCCCGAGCTGATCGAATATTGTTCCACTTTCATCCCGCTGGAAGCGGGCGACGTCATCGTCACCGGCACGCCGGGCGGTGTCGGGGTTCGGCGGGAGCCCATGTTGTTCATGAAGGACGGCGACGTGGTCGAGGTCGAGATCACCGAGGTCGGCGTCCTCAGCAACCCGATCAAGGCGGAAGCCGTCTGATCAAACGGCACGGCGGGCGGCGGTCAGCGTCGCCCGTCTCGCCGATGGTGCCACATCGGCGCGCCGGCGACCGGACTGCGGAAGCGCAGGACATGGTCCATCCGGATCGATCCGACGTAGAGCGTGCGGCGGTCCGGCCCGCCGAAGGCGATGCTCGCCGGGAAATCCAGCAACGACGCGTCCGGATCCTCGTACAGGCATTGCGCGATACCGTCCGGCGCGATCCGGTAGAGGGCGTTGCGCGTGACCTCCGTCACCCATAGCCCACCCTCGACATCCCAGGCGAGACCATCGACGATGGCGTTCGCGAACAGCGGATCGGGGCCGAACGGCATGGCCGGGCCCAGCGTGCCGTCGGCGCCGATCGCCATCCGCACGACCCGGCCGCGCGCGGATTCGGCGAGATAGGCCCATCGCATCGCGGGATCGATGCGCAGCTCGTTGGCGAAGCACAGGCCCTCGGCCATCAGCCGCGGGCCGTCGGCGCGCAGCGACAGCACATAGCCGTCGGGGATCGGCGCATCGATCGCGCACGAGCGCGGGACGGTTCGCGTCGAGACGGTAAGCCAGAGATCGCCGCGCGGGTCGCAATAGGCGAAGTTCACCGCGCCGAGCGGCTCGCCGTCGAACCGGTCGATCAACGGCATGCTGCTGCCGTCGGGCCGCAGGACGTGCACCGTGCCGCTGTCGATGCCGGCGAGGATCAACGTGCCGTCACGCCGTTGCGCCACGCCGTTGGTGACGCCACCGGGGCAGGGAAGGTGCGTGCAGCGATCCATCGCGTCGATCCGCGTCACGCCGCCGCGCGCGTCGGAGACGAACACCGTGCCGTCGGCGGCGACGAGCACGCATTCCGGCCGGCGCAGGTCGCGCCCGATCCGGCCGGCGGGTTCCAGCAGCGCAGGCATCGCCGGCGTCAGCCGGCGCCGGCGAGCGGGATGGTGCGCGTCAGAGCGTCGAGCGCCTCGGCGGTGCGCGCCGTGCCGAAAATATAATGGTCCGGGCGGATCAGCACCGCCGCGGCGCCGATGGTCGCGAGATAGTCGTGCGCCGCGTCGGTGACGATCATCACGTCCGCCCTCGACCAGATGGCGCGCGTCGCCGGATCGACGGTGTCGACGATGTCGGGACGCGCGAGCAGCACGAAGCGCAGCGGTGCGGCATCGTCGAGCAGCATGCCGTCGCCCAGCCGCGGCTGGGTCGCGAGCGTGCCGGCGAGCGGATCGGCCGTCGCCGCGTCGCCGCCGAGCCGCGGTCGGATCGGCACCAGCACCTGCGGTTGCGCCAGCAACGTCGCATCCCGCACGCGGGCACGATCGGGATCGCGTTCCTGGATGATCGCGCCGATCCGGTTGGCCTCGGCGATATAATGGGTGACGTGAGGCGCGAGTTCGGCCTGATAGGTGTCCAGCAGCGCCGGCGTCGCGCGACCGTCGATCACCCAGGCCAGCTTCCACGACAGATTGGCGGCGTCACGCAGACCGGCGCACAGGCCCTGGCCGAGAAAGGGGGGCGTTTGATGCGCGGCGTCGCCGGCGATCAGCAGCCGGCCGCTGCGCCATCGCGATGCGATGACGGAATTGAAGGTATAGACCACCGCACGTTCCAGCGCGGCATCGTCGGGCGCGAGCCAGCGGCCCAGCAGCGCATGCACGTTTTCCGGCCGGGCGAAGTCCGCGGGGTCGTCGCCGGGCAGCAGCATGACCTCCCAGCGCCGGCGTCGACCCACCGCCTCGATATAGGTGAAGGGGCGGGCGGGATCGCAATATTGCACCGTGCCTTCGGGAAGATCGGGGGCATCCGGGCCGAGAATGAGGTCGGCGACGAGCCATCGTTCGGACGGGGCAAGCGTTCGGGTTTCCGCCCCGATCGCCTGTCGCACGCGGGACCGGGCGCCGTCGCAGCCGACCGCATAGCGTGCCCGGATAGGCGCGAGCGCGCCATCGGGGGCGGACGTGGTGAGCGTGACGCCGTCGTCATCCTGGGCGATGCCGGTGACCGTCCAGCCGAGCCGCAGGTCGATACCGGCCACGGTCGCGGCACGCGCGCGCAGTACAGCTTCGAGATCGGGTTGGTGAAAGCGATTGCTGTCGCGCCAGCCATGGATCCCCGGCTCGACCGGGCGCGGCCAGTCGATCAGCATTGCGCCATCGGCATCCTCGAACCGCATGCGGCGATAGATGCCGAGATGCGGCGACAGCGCGTCGGCGACGCCCGCGGTCTGCAGGATGCGCAAAGCCTCGCCGTCGATATGCGTGGCGCGCGGCAGGGGATAGGCCTCGGCGAACTGGTCCACCAGGACCACCCGCCGGCCCTGCCGCTCGAGCAGATTGGCCAGCGTTGCGCCGACCGGGCCGCACCCGATGACGGCGACGTCGTAGATTGCGTTCATCGTTGCCCCGCGGCGATCCGAGGGCGTCAGAGCGTCGCGATGTCGCGCGCGACGTCGGCGCTCCATTGCCGCATCGGCGTGAAGCCGGGTGCCTTGCGACACATCGCCTCCGTCTGCGCGACGATCTCGTCTTCGGGCGCGGCGAGGTCGATCGTCGTGCGATGCGGCTGGGTGATGTACCAGGGCGTGTCGACATAGGCCTCGACGCGATTGCCGTCGGGATCGGGAAAATACACCGACCAGGCGATGCCGTGGGTCAGCGGTTCGAGGTTCGGCACGCCTTCGTCGACCAGCTTCTTGTACACGCGCTGCAATTCGGCGAGCGTCTGCAGACGGAACGACAGCTGGTTCATCAGATGCTGGTCGCTGTCGGGCCGCCCGGTGACGAGCACGAGCTGGTGGTGCGACGTGGGGTCGGCGGTCAGGAACGCGATCGAACGGCTGTCGCTGCGCGCCTCGTCCGTCACCGCGAAACCGAAGATCTTCCGGTAGAAGGTCAGCATGCGGTCGAAATCGCTGACGTAAAGCCCGACGTGGCCAACTTCCATGACGTCTACCCTCCGGATGCGCGCAGATGCCCTCGGCACGTGCGTCTGATCGCGGCGAGCTAGGCGGGCGGGGAGGGCGCCGTAAATCCGCATCGGGATGGCGTCCGCGGGGTGAACCGCGGCCATCCGGCGGCGTCAGTCGCGCGCGTCGCGTTCGAGATTGCGTTCGATCTCGGTCTGCGCGCGCATCAGTGCCGGGACGAACTGGTCGATCCCCTCCTGCACCTTGATCGCGCGCGAGATCCAGGCGACGTCGATACAGGCGAGCACGCGACCGCGGAAGCGGACGGGGGCGGCGATCGAGGTGACGTGCGGATAGGCCAGCCGCTGTTCGAGCGCATAGCCCTTCTCGCGCACCGTCGCGAGTTGCGCGCGCGTCTGCGTGCCCACCCGTGCCTCCGGATCGACCGGATCGCCGAACCGCTCGATATGGCGCAGGATCAGGTCGGTCTCCTGATCGGGCGCGAACGCCAGATAAGCCCGTCCCAGCGCGCTCGTCAGCATCGAGCGCGGTCGATCGTCGAAGTTGCGCACGTCGATGCGGAACGGGTTTTCGAGATGCATCGAGTCGCGACGGACCATCGCATAATCCTCGAACGTCGCGATCTCGCACGTCCAGACGACTTCCTTCTGCAACTCGGCCAGCGTCGGCGTCGCGGTCCACAGCGCCCAGGCGCGATCGGTGAGGCCGTTCTCCAGCGCGCGCACCGCGAAGGTCGGGTGATAGACCTTGTCCCCGTCGACGGAGACAAGACCGCTGGCGACCAGCGTCTCGAGAATGCGGTAGACGGTGGGACGCGACAGGCCGAGTTCGTTGGCGATCTGCTGGCAGGTCGTGCCGCCGGTGTCGCTGACGATGCGCAGCGCGCTTATCCCCCTGAACAGGGCGCGGATATTCTCGTTCATTACGCGGATGTAAGCCTCCGCCCGAGCCGAGACCAGACGAAACCGGGATACACCAGGCGGACGTCGCCGCGGAGGCATTGGCGTTGCCGCACGCGCGCCAGCACAGCGAGGAACAGGTGCCGGACCACGGCACGACGGGCTCGATTGGAGGGGCGACGTGACCATTTTGGACCCCTCGCGGGCCTCGGACCCCTCGCGCGGCAAGGGCTTCGGCTGGCGGCTGCGGCTGGGCATGTTGCTGCCGTCGAGCAATCCGGTCGCCGAGCCCGAGATCACGCGCATCCTGCCCCCCGGCGTCTCGCTCAACACGACGCGGCTGAAGCTGGCGGGCAGCACGCGCGAGGACCTTCTCGGCATGACCGAGGGCGTCGAGGCGGCGGTCGTCCTGCTGAGCGACGCCGGGATCGATCGGCTGCTGTTCAACTGCACCGCGGTCTCGACGTTCGACCCGGAGATGGGAGAAGCGTTGCGATTGCGCATGGAGGCGGTCGCCGGACGCCCGGCGATCAGCACCGCCGACGGCATCGTCGCGGCGATCAGGGCGCTGGGCTCGCGCCGGGTCATGATGATCTCGCCCTATATCGCGCCGGTCGTCGAGCGCGAGGTGGCGTTCCTCCGGCATTGCGGCGTCGAGGTCGTCCACGCCTCCGGCATGGGGTTGAAGGAGGGACGCGCGATGTCCTCGGTCGAGCCCGGCGAATGGTATCGCCAGGCGATGGACCAGGCCGGCAGCGGCGCGGACCTGTGCTTCCTCAGCTGCACCGCGATCCGGGTCTTCGGCATCATCACCGACCTCGAACGCGACCTCGGCATGCCGGTGATGACCAGCAATCAGGCGATGATCTGGTGGTGCCTGCGCGAGGCGGGCGTCCGCGATCCGCTGCCGTCGCTCGGCCGGCTCGCCGCATGACCCGCCCCCTGGAGGAGTTTCGATGAGCATTCGCGGCAAGGCCCATATCGCCGGGGTCTTCGAACATCCCGGGCGCGATCTGCCCGATCATTCGGTCCAGCAGATCCATGCCGAATGCGCGATCGGCGCGCTGGCCGATGCCGGGCTGTCGATCCGCGATGTCGACGGCTATTTCTCGACCGGGCAACTGGGCTTCGGCGGCGTCTCGCTGACCGAATATCTCGGTCTGGCGCCGCGCTATGTCGATGCGACGTTCGTCGGCGGCTCGTCCTATCTGTCGCACGTCGGCCATGCGGCGGCGGCGATCGCGGCGGGGAAATGCCGCGTCGCGCTCATCACCCAGGGCGCCAAGGTACGCGGCGTCATCCGTGGCAACAAACATACCGCCGACACGCCGGAATTTCCGTTCGAGACGGTATATGGCGAGACCAATGCGGGCATCTATGCGCTCGCCGCGCGGCGCCACATGCACGACTATGGCACGACCGCGGCGCAGCTCGCCGCCGCCAAGGTCACCGCCTCGGAATATGCGCAACACAATCCCGCTGCGCTGCTCAGGAAGCTGGTCACGGTCGACGACGTCGTCCATTCGCCGATGATCGCCGACCCGCTGCACCGGCTCGACTGCTGCGTCGTCACGGATGGCGGTGGCGCGATCGTCGTCGTCGCGCCCGAGATCGCGCGCAGCCTCCAACGCCGCTCGGTGACGGTCCTCGGCCATGGCGAGGCGATCCGGCATGGCGGTCGCGGCGCCATCGACTTCACCAGTACCGGCGCGACGATATCGGGGCCGAGCGCCTTGGCCGAGGCGGGCGTCGCGCTGGCCGACATCGATTACGCGTCGATCTACGATTCCTTCACGATCACCGTCATCATGACGCTGGAAGACCTCGGCTTCTGCAAGAAGGGGGAGGGCGGGGCGTTCGTCGCCAGCGGCGCGCTGCGCCGCGACGGTGCCATTCCCGTCAACACCGACGGCGGCGGCCTGTGTAACAACCATCCCGGCTATCAGGGCGGCATGGTCAAGATCGTCGAGGCGGTGCGGCAGCTGCGCGGCGAGGCCCATGCCGAAACGCAGGTGCGCGACTGCGAACTGGCGATCGCGCACGGCACCGGCGGCGGCATGTCGCGGCAAGCCAGCGTCTCGCTGATACTCGGACGGGAGGACGCATGATGGCCGATCCGACGACACGCGCCGGCCTGCCGACGCCGGCGCCCTATGTCTCGCCCGAGACCCGGCCGTTCTGGTCGGCGGCGAAGGCGGGCCGTCTGGTCCTGCCGTTCTGCACCGGATGCGGCGTGGCGATCTGGTATCCCAAGGCGTTCTGCAGCGCCTGCGGGTCGATGCACGTCGACTGGCGCGAGGCGTCGGGCCTCGCCACCGTCTACAGCCACAGCCACGTCCATCGCGGCGAGGGCGCCTATCGCGAAGCCGGCAGTTTCGTTCTCGCCCTCGTCGACCTCGACGAGGGGCCGAGGGTGCTGACCAATATCGTCGACATCGACCCTGCCGACGTCGCGATCGGGCAGCGGGTGCAGGTCGTGTTCCACGACGCGGGCGACGAGGCATCGCTGCCCCGGTTCGCGCCGATGGCGCCGGCCCGAGCGGCGGCAGTCCACGATTGAACGAATCCCCAAAGGAGAAGTGACGTGAAGATATCCCAGTCGATCAAGCTCGCGGCGCCGGCCGATACGGTGTGGACCTACGTCCGTGATTTCTACAATTTCGAGGACTGGCAGCCGCACATCGTCTCCACCGAAAAGGGCGAGAAGGACGGCGAGCGCGTCGTCAAGATGGCGCGCGGCAATACCGTGCTCGATCGCATCGCGACGCTGGACGACGACCAGCGCATTCTCGCCTATGAGATGGTGCCCGACCAGATCCTGCCGCCCGGCGTGCCGCGCCTCGAGGGATTCCTTGCCACGTTCAAGGTCAACGCGGCGGGCGAGAGCTCCCAGGTCGACTACAGCATCGCGGTCGAGATCCCCGATGCCATGAAGGAGATGGCCGAGAAGGGCATCGGCGGCGATATCGCCGGCGCGCTCAACGGTCTCGCCGACAAGTTCGGCACGGTCTGACATCGCTGCGACACGGATCGGACGAATGACCGATCGTCCGGTCCGTGTACATCGATCTTATCCAGTTAAAACAATGACATAAGCTAATTGTGCGGATGCCGGCGGGTTGCCCGCCGTTTGTGGCCCGCCCGTCGCCATGCTAGTCTCTCCGCCATAAAAGAACCTGGAGAGGTTATGACATACAAGCATATCCGGTCACTCTCGCGTGGCATCGAGGTCTTGCGCTATTTGAACACCGTCGATGGTGCGCATCCCAGCGACATCTGCCGCAGCCTCGATCTGCCGCGCCCTACCGTTCACCGCATCCTCGAAACGCTCGGCGAGCTCACCCTGATCTATCAGGGGCCGTTCTCGCGCGAATTCCGCGTGTCGCCGAAGGTGCGCGAGCTCGCGCAGTCGCGCGACCAGTTCGGTCTCATCCGCCACGCGGCATGGCCGGCGATGCACGCGCTGACCTCGCAGGTCGTCTGGCCTTCGGACATCGCCGTGCCGCAGGACCATGCCATGCTGATCGTCGAATCGACGCACCGGATCAGCTCGATGTCCGCCGATATCGGCATGATCGGGCAATCGCGGCCGATGCTCGTCAGCCCGCTCGGCCTCGCCTATCTGAGCCATTGCGGCGATGCGGCGCGCGACGCGATACTCGACGATCTCTATGCCACCGCCACGGCGGACGATGCGTTCGCGGACCGGGCGACGATCGAACGCGCGCTTGGCGACGGACGGCGTGACGGCTTCGTCATCTGCCACGATCTCGCGCATCGCCGGTGCGCGAGCATGGCGGTGCCGGTCCGCGTCGGCGGCGACGTCGTCGCCTGCATGAACGTCGTCTGGCATGCCGCCGAGCTGACGTTCGACGAGGCGCGCGACCAGCTCGGCGGACCGCTCATGGCGGCGCGCGACCGGGTGGAGGAAAGCCTGCGCGACTTGATCCCCGGCGCGGCCCCCGGTCCGGGCGGCGGACCGGGCTGGGCGCGGCTCGCCGCCTGACGCCGTACACCAGCCGGACGGTCGGGGCGTGACCATTGCTGGCCGGCGCCCCGGATGGACAGGTCGCCGCCGACCCTCACGCAAAGGATATGTTCGGTGAAGACTCTCGGTTTTCTAGGTGCAGGCCGTCTTGCACAGATGCTGGCGCCCAAAGCCGCCAAGGCCGGCTGGCGGGTGATCCTGTCGAATTCGCGCGGACCGGATACGCTGAAGGCGCTGGTCGACGGTATCGATGGCGACGTCGTCGCGGCGACTCCGGCGGACATGCTCGCGCAGGCCGATATCGTGCTGCTGGCGATCCGCTGGCCCCAGCTGGCCGCGGCGACCGACGGCCTGTCGTGGCAGGGCCGGATCGTGATCGACGCGACCAACAATCGCCTGGGGCCGACGCCGGCGGACGTGATCGATATCGGCGACGCGCTGTCGAGCGATATCGTCGCGGACCACGTTCCGGGCGCACGTCTGGTCAAGGCCTTCAACCATGAGCCGATCTTCCTGTTCGACAAGGCATTGCCGCCGCAGGACGATGCCAAGGTCCTGTTCCTGGCCGGCAGCGACGCCGAGGCCAATGCCGCGGTCGCCGCGCTGATCCGCGACCTCGGTGCCGAGCCGGTCGATCTCGGCCCGATCGACCGGGGTGGCAAGCAGATCGCGATGGGCGGTCCGCTGACCAACAAGATGAAGCTGTTCACGATCGAGGAGGCGGCGTCCGCAAAGACGCCCGCCTGATCAACCGGCGAAGGGTGAGGGTGTCGCGGGCAGCGGGTTGCGCGCGACATTCATCACCATCGCCAGCAACGCATAATAGCCGCATATCGAACACAGATCGATCACCCCCGCCGCGCCGAGCAGATGGGCGACCGGCGCATAGATGGTGTCGTCGACGCTGCCCGACCGATGCAATTGGCGGCAGAATTCCAGCACCAGCGCTTCCTCTGGCGTCAGTCCGGCCACGTCCGTCCCCGCCGCCAGCGTCGCGATCGCACTGGCGCTGACGCCCGCCGTCGCGGCCAGCGCGGCATGGACGGTCCATTCGTAATCCTGTCGCCAGTGGTGCGCGGTCGCCAGGATCGCCAGTTCGCGCAGATTGGCCGGGATCGGGCTTTCGAAGCGCAGATAGGCGCCGAGCCCCTGTGCCGCCGCAAACGCCCCCGGACTGTTCAGCAGCACCGCGAACGGCCCGCGCACCGACCCGCGTGGTCCCGCGGCGACGACGGCCGCGGCGGCGTGCTGCGCCGGCGTCATCGCCTCCGGATCGACCGCCGCGATCCGTGGTGTCGTCTCGTCGCGCACGGCCGTTCCTCCCGCTTGGTATCGCCATGTCCATGCGCTCGGTCCACCGGCGAGGGAAGCCAAACGAGGTACGCGGAGCGGACGGGCGACGGTGTCGCGTTGCCGGCCGATGCCGGTCGATCCACACACGCTGCATCTGTCATCTAGAAGTGGGTATCCCGTGGCAACTCTCCTGAAAGACGTGTCCTCGGCCGCTGCCGGCCTGCCGCAGCCCGAGCCTGACCTTACGTCGGCGGAGATCGTCCGGCGCGCCAGCGCGCTTCGCCCGCTCCTGCTGGCCGACCAAGCCAATGTCGAAGCCCGCGGGACCTATTCGGACGAGATGCATCAGCGATTCCGCGATGCCGGCCTGTACCGCATCCTCCAGCCCCGGATGTATGGCGGTTACGAATTCGACCTTACCGTGTTCGCCCGCGTGGTGATGGAGATCGCCCGCGGCTGCCCAAGCACCGGCTGGGGCTTTTGCCTCGCTTCGGCGCATGCGCTCAATGCCGCCGCGCTCTATTCGAAGGCGGGGCAGGACATACTGTTCGGCGCCGACGGCCATTTCGCCGCATCGGCCCGCGGCGTGCCGAGCGGCACCGCGACCGAAACGCCGGAAGGCTGGATCGTCAACGGCCAGTGGGATTATTGCTCCGGTTCGCCGCACAGCAGCCATGCGATGTTCGGCGTGCGGCTGATCCCGCTGGGCGGCGCGCCGGTCGGCCCGCCGATGTTCGGCACGGTGACCGTCCCGCGCGAACAATGGGCGATGCTCGACAATTGGCGCGGTTTCATCGGGTTGCGCGGCAGCGGGTCGAACAGCATCCGGGTCGAGGATGCGCTGGTCCCCGATGCGCTGGTCAGTCGCCAGAACTTCTTCTCGATCAACATCGATGGCGGCACCGTCGGTTACCACCTGCACGGCAACGCGATGTATTCCGGGCGCATGTTCGGCTTTTTCCAGACCGAGATCACCTCGATCCTGGTCGGCATCGGGTTCGCCGCGCTCGACGAGTTCGAGCTGATCCTGAAGAAGAAGGCCGAGGGGCCGGCGGGTCCTCCGGGCGCACCGGGCAGCGGCGTTGACGACCTGCTGCGGCCCTATGGCCTCGCTGCCGGCCTGCTGGAGGCGGCGCGCAATGCGGTCATCTCGGGTGCGCAATCCTACCTCGATTATTGTGCGGCCGGCGTCGAGGACGCCGCCGCTTATGCGGAGATCGACGACATGCGGATCCAGGCCGGTTTGCAGCAGGCCGCACGCATGGCCGGGGAAGCGATCGATCTGTTGTACACCGCCGCCGGGACGAGCACCTCGGCGAAGGACGGCAACCGGTTGCAGCGCTACTTCCGCGACATATCGATGGCGCGGACCAATCCCGGCCTTGCCTACGAGCGGACCGCGGTGATGCTGGCCCGCCGGACGGTCGCGGAGCGGATCGCGCCGGACAGCGCGGCTCCCGGCGGCCCGCGTCCGGACGGTGCGCCGGTCGGCGCTCCCCCGCCCGGTGCCGCGCCGGTCGCGCGTTGACCGCCGTCTGACCCCGCGAACGATCCTCCTCCCCGTTCCGGGATCATGATGCACGCACGATCGCCTTCCTTTTCCCCGTGGCGCGGCCCCTTCCTGAAGGTCTGGCTGTTGCGTGCGTGTTCGACGCTGGGGGGGCAGGTGCTGGCGTTCGCGGTGACGCTGCGGCTGTACGAGGCGAGCGGCTCGGCGCTCGACCTCGGGCTGGTCGGACTGGTGCAGTTCCTGCCGGGTTTCGCACTGGCCATTCCGGCGGGACAGCTCGTCGACCGGTTCGCTCCCGCGCGGGTTGCGATCGGCGTCCAGTCGGTGAACGCGCTCGCCGCGGCGATGCTGCTGGTGCCGGGATTGTCCAAGGACGGCCTGACGGCGCTGCTCTTCGCCGCGGCGCTGGCGACCGGGGCGACGCGGGCGTTCGACCATCCCGTCAACACCGCCCTGCTGCCCAGCGTCGTGCCCGATCGCCATGTCGCGCGCGCCGTCGCCTGGACGACGTCGATCGCCAAGATGGGGACGCTCGCCGGACCGATCCTCGGCGGCATGCTCTATGCGCTGTCGCCGGCGGCCGATTACGCCGTCGCCTGCGGCTTGTTCCTGCTCGGAATCGTCGCGGCCGGGACCATCCCCGCCATCGTCCGCAGCGCGACTGCCCCGGCGCTCGATCTCCGGGCGGCCTTCGCCGGTTTCTCGATCATCCGCCGCGACCGGGTGCTGGGCGGGGCGATGCTGCTCGATATGGTTGCCGTGTTGCTCGGCGGTGCCACCGCGCTGCTGCCCGTGTTCGCCAAGGACGTGCTGCACGTCGGTGCGGCGGAGCTCGGCATCCTGCGCGCGGCACCGGCGGTCGGTGCGGTGCTGACCGGGTTGTGGCTCGCGCGCCATCCGGTCGAACGCCATGCCGGGCGCGTGCTGGTCGCCACGACGCTGCTGTTCGGGGCGCTGACCTGCGGCTTCGGGCTGACGCAGAGCCTCGTCCCGGCCTGCGCTTTGTTGTGCGGGATCGGCGCGGCGGACATGGTCAGCATCCATATCCGCAGCGCGCTGGTGCAATTGCGCACGCCGCCCGAGCTGCGCGGCCGGGTGGGGGCGGTCAACGGCCTTTTCATCAGCAGCTCGAACCAGATCGGCGCGTTCGAATCGGGCGTGACCGCTTATTGGTTCGGGCTGGTGCCGGCGATCCTGCTCGGCGGTGGTGCGACGATCGCGGCCACCGCGGCGATCGCGCGCCTGTTCGCACCGCTGCGCCGGGTCGACCGGCTGGCGGACACGCCCGCTCCGCCGGCACGGCGCCGACAGCGGCAACCGGTATGACCCCTCTTGCATGAAGGCAGGCCTATGTTCTGGCGCGACCAGTCTCCGACGATACGGGCACATGACGGCCGGCACTCGCGCATCCAGTCGCGGTTCGTGCTGTTCGGGATGATCCTGTCGGCCAAACATTCGAACGACGGCATGGGCGCCGTGCCGCGCGACCGGCCCGCCAGGACGGATACGCCCGGCAGAGGGATCGAGTGACGTGAGCGACGATGCCATGGACGCGATCACCGCCCGCGCGCTGCGCAGCGTCGAGGACGCGGCATCGCCGCGCGCGCGGCAGGTCAGCACGGCGCTCATCCGCCATCTCCACGCCTTCGTGCGCGAGGTCGCGCCGACCGAGCAGGAATGGATGGCGGGGATCGCCTTCCTGACCCGGACCGGCCAGATGTGCAGCGACAGCCGACAGGAATATATCCTGCTGTCCGACGTGCTCGGCGTGTCGATGATCGTCGATGCGATCAACAACCGACTGCCGGCCGCGGCGACCGAGACGACGGTGTTCGGCCCATTCTACGTGCCGCCGCCCAGCTTCCCGTCGGGCGCCGACATGCGCGGCGATCTGGCGGGCGCGTCGCTGTTCATCTCGGGCGTCGTCCGTGCCGCCGACGGATCGCCGATCGCGGATGCGACGATCGACATCTGGCACGCCGATGCGGAAGGCTTCTACGACGTGCAGAAGCAGCACGACCGTCCGGGGCTCGCCGCGCGCGGCCGGTTCCGGAGCGCGGCGGATGGCGGGTTCAGCCTGTGGACGGTTCGGCCGACTTCCTATCCGATCCCCGACGACGGCCCGGTCGGCGACCTGCTGAAGCTGCAGGGGCGCCACCCCTACCGGCCCGAGCACGTCCATTTCATGGTCAGCGCGCCGGGCTATCGCAAGCTGGTGACGCATCTGTTCGCTGCCGGCGATCCCTATCTCGATTCGGACGTGGTGTTCGGCGTCAAGCCGTCGCTGATCCGGCCGATCGTCGTCCATCCCGCCGGGCCGGGACCGGACGGCGAGATGCGGACCGGGCCATGGCACGAACTGCGCGCCGACGTCGTGCTCGCACCCGAATGAACGGCCGCCCGCGGGGGGCGGGGACACGTGGCGGACATCGGCGGCGGGGAAATTGTGATCGCCCGGGAACAGGCGATAACCCGGGTCCAGACGATCGGCGGGCGATCTCGACATCGGTCCAGACGCGATTTCCGACGTACAGGAGAGCATGATGTCCGCCTCGACCGTAGCGATGATCGATCCTGCGAGTTTCCGGAAGGTCCTGGGCGCCTATCCGACCGGCGTGTGCGTGATCACCTCGGCGAAGGACGACACGCGGTTCGGCCTCGCGGTCGGGTCGTTCACCTCGATCTCGCTCGATCCGCCGCTCGTCGGCTTCTTTCCCGGCAAGACGTCGTCCAGCTGGCGCAGCATCGCCGACAGCGGACGCTTCTGCGTCAACGTGCTGGGGGCGGATCAGCTCGACATCTGCCGCCGCTTCGCGTCGAAGATGGAAAACAAGTTCGCCGACCTGTCGCACGGGTCGAGTCCGGCGGGATTGCCGCTGATCGACGGCGCGCTCGCCTGGATCGACTGCCGGGTCGAATCGGTGTTCGAACTCGGCGACCATTATCTGGTCGTCGGCGCGGTCGACGATCTCAGTTGCGCGGATGCGGGCGATCCGCTGATCTTCCTGCGCGGCGGATATCACAACGTCCGGGCGATCGACGCGGTCGGCGCATGACATCGCCGGCCGATCCCCAGCGTCCCGACCGCCGCGGCGACGGCGCCATGCGGTCGGGGCGGCGCATCCCGGTCGCCACCCCCGACGAGATCATCGACGAAGCCCGCAACGGCCGCATGTTCATCCTGGTCGACGACGAGGATCGCGAGAATGAGGGCGATCTGATCATCCCGGCGCAGATGGCGACGCCCGAGAAGATCAATTTCATGGCGCGTCACGGTCGCGGGCTGATCTGCCTCGCCATCACCAAGGCGCGCGTCGATCATCTCGGTCTGGGCCTGATGACCCGGCAGAACGGCACCCGGCACGAGACGGCGTTCACCGTCTCGATCGAGGCGCGCGACGGCGTGACGACGGGCATCTCCGCCGCCGACCGGGCGCGTACGGTGGCGGTGGCGATCGATGCGGGCAAGGGCGCAGACGAGATCTTGACCCCCGGCCACGTCTTTCCGCTGGTCGCGCGCGACGGCGGCGTGCTGGTGCGCGCGGGGCATACCGAGGCGGCGGTCGACGTGTCGCGACTGGCCGGGCTCAACCCGTCGGGCGTGATCTGCGAGATCATGAACGAGGATGGCACGATGGCGCGGCTCGATCAGTTGCTGCCCTTCGCCGAGCGGCACGACCTCAAGATCGGCACGATCCGCGATATCATCGCCTATCGCCGGCGCTTCGACCGCGTCGTCGAACGCGTCGCGAGCAAGGCGTTCGATTCGGCCTATGGCGGCGATTGGCAGCTCCTGACCTATCGCAGCAAGGTCGACGGGTCGGAGACGCTGGTGCTGCAGAAAGGCGCGGTCGCGGCGGACGGCGAGACGTTGGTGCGGATGCATACCGCGTCGCTGCTGTCCGACCTGCTGGGGGAACAGGGCTCGCGGACCCGTGCCATCCCGCAGGCGATGGAGCAGATCGCGCGGGCCGGGGCGGGCGTCATCGTCCTGATCGTGCCGCGGACCGAGCGGGGCGTGCCGCTGCCCGCGACGCGCGAATCAGACCCCGATATCGACCCGCGATCCTATGGCGTCGGCGCGGAGATCCTCGCCGATCTCGGCGTGCACGATCTCGTGCTGCTCACCAGCTCGCCGTCGCCGCAACTCGTCGGGCTGGAGGCGTTCGGATTGCGGATCGTCCGGCAGCAACCGTTCGATTTCCCGAAATGACCGGCGCCGACGCGTTGGGCGTGGAGGACACGCACGGCATCCTGGCGCTGCCCGGCCAGACGCTCATCGCGTCGAGCGAGGGGCTCGGCTGGCGGACGCTGTTCGCCTCGCGGCAGATCGAGCAGCCCTACACCGGCTATTTCCGGGCCTGCGCGGATCATCTGATCGTCATGCATCTCAGCGGCCCGGTTCGGATCGAACGCGACTTCAGCGGCGAGCGGGCCTGTGCGAAGGTGCAGCGCGGCGGCCTGTTCATCCTGCCGGCCGGGCGCGATTTCGGCGTTTCGCTGGACGGCACGCTCGAGACGATCCACATCTACGTGCGCGGCACGATGCTCGATGCGGCGGCGCGCGAACTGGGGGTCGATCCCGCCACGCTCGCGATCATGCCGGGGCTCGGTGTCCACGATCCGGTGATCGAGCAGATGGGGATCGTCTGCTGCACGATGCTGGCCGAGCGCCAGTCGGGCTTCTTCGCCGATGCGGTGGCGCGGATCCTCGCGGCGCGGATCGTCGCCGCGCATTCGAGCGCGATGCACGCGGCATCGGCGTCGGCCGCCGGGTTGAGCAGCGACCAGATCGATGCCGTCCGCGATCTCGTCCACCGGCATATCGAAGAGGCGATCACGGTCGATTCCCTGGCGCTGGCGGCGGGTCTCTCGCCGGGGCAGTTCGCGCGCCGGTTCAAGCGCACGACGGGGCGCTCGCCCTATCAGTTCGTCATGGACGCGCGACTGGATCTGGCGCGCGACCTGCTGTTGCGCGGCGCGGCCATCGCCGAGGTCGCGGTGCAGACCGGCTTTACGCATCAGGAGCATCTGACGCGGATGTTCGGCCGCCGCTTCGGGATGACGCCGGGCCGGTTCCGCTCGGCCGCCATGCACTGACGCTGCCGGATCATGCAGAGGAAAACCCGTATCGTGCAGGACGGGCCTCCGCATCCCCCGGTATCGTCTGTCCGGATCAATCGCGCGCGACGCGAAGATGCAGGAGTTGGATATGGACGGTGTCGTAACCCAGTTCGGGAGCTTGCGCGACTATCGCAAGGGCGGGGTCGAGATCATCGACGACAACCCGAAGAACTACGTCTTTTCGAACGTGTTCGAGGTCGCCGACACCTCGGCGCCATACGAGCGCGTCGCGGTCGGCAAGAATTTCGAATATGTGATCGAAACCGCCCGTGCCGAGGGCGTCTCCGGCTGGTTCGGCTGCGCCCATGACGAATTCGTGCTGTGCATGGACGGCGCGGTCGAGGTTCATTTCGTCAAGCTCGACGACCCGGACGCCGTGGTCGATCCGGAGGGCGAGGGCGCGGTGGCGCTCGGCGACGCGATCCCCGCAGGGCGAAAGATGGGGCGCGTCGTCCTCGGCCGCGGCCATATGGCGATGCTGCCGGTCGGCGCCGCCTATCGGTTCCAGGCGGACACGCCGTCCGTCATCCTGTTCCAGACCATCGAAGGTGCCGTCACCGTCCAGAAATGGGCGACGATCTGCCAGACCGAAGCCGCCTGAGCTTCAGAGGAGAATATCGAAATGGCCATGTCCGAAGCGCTGTTCGCAACCCAGCCGTCGACCGAAGGACTGCGCAGCGATGTCGCCGTCCTGTCGACCAACAACCAGACCGGCTATCGCGCCTTCAAGGCGGGCAGCTTCGAATTCAGCCGCGACGAATATTTCGCGCGGCTGGCATGGCCGGGCGGGACGCACATCCTGCCGATCGACGTGTTCCTGCGCGCCATGATGCGCGACGTCGCCTGGGGCTTCTTCTACGGCGTGGTCAATTTCGACGGCGTGTTCGGGACGATCAACCATTATGGCGAAGTCACCGTGTTCGCGGGTCGTTTCAACGACGCCTATACCGCCGCGGGCCGCGATTACGAGGAACGCTTCGCCGCCGGCGTGCTGATGGGGGTGTTCAAGGATATCCTGTCGGACTGGACCAACAGCGGGTTCGATCCCTTCGCCGCGCCGATGGAAACCGGAACGCCATGGGGCATCAAGAACGGCGACAATGACGAGGCGATCACGCGCCAGCGCGTCACCGCGCGCCGCATGGTCGGGCTGCCCGGCGATACGCCGGTGCGTTCCGATGCCAACGGCTTTCCGGTCAATCGCCAGTTCGCCGACGTCGCGCAGGATCAGCCGCTCGTCGAGGCCGAACCCGGCTTCGAGCATGAGGTGAGCGCCTACAATCTGTTCGGCTATCTCTCGCGTAGCGACGTGACGTGGAATCCCAGCGTCTGTTCGGTGGTGGGCGACAGCCTGTTCTGCCCGACGTCGGAGGAGTTCATCCTGCCGGTCGAACATGGCAACGACCGCTGCGAATGGTTCCTGCAACTGTCCGACGAGATCACCTGGGACGTGAAGGACAAGGATACCGGCAAGCCGCGGGCGCGCGTCCTCGCCCGTGCCGGCGACATCTGCTGCATGCCCGCCGACATCCGCCATCAGGGCTATTCGACCAAGCGGTCGATGCTGCTGGTGTGGGAGAACGGGTCGAGCAGGATTCCCGAGATGATCGCCAACGGTACGGCGCCCGTCGTCGCCGTCGATTTCTGAAGGTATCTGCGTGACGGGTCTACAGACGAAGCTGCTGATCGGCGGCAAATGGGTCGACGGCGTCGAGGGCGGGACGATCCGCGTCGACAATCCGTACGACGGCGCGCTGCTGGCCGAGGTCGCCGAAGCCACGGCGGCCGACGTCGATCTCGCCGTGGAGGCTGCCCGTGCCGCCTTCCCGGCATGGAGCGCACTGGCCGCGCATGAGCGCGGCCGGCTGCTGCTGAAACTGGCCGACGCGATCGAGGCGGATGCCGCCAACCTCGCGCGGCTCGAGGCGATGGACACCGGCCATCCGATCCGCGACTGCCAATCGCTCGACGTGCCGCGCACGGTGCTGTGCTATCGCTATTTCGGCGGCATGGCGGACAAGCTGGAAGGATCGGTGATCCCGGTCGACGCCGGCTTCCTGAACTATGTCGAGCGCGAGGCGATCGGCGTGGTCGGCGCGATCGTACCGTGGAATTTCCCGCTGATGTTCACCAGCTGGAAAATGGGACCGGCGCTCGCCGCCGGGAACACGATCGTCATCAAGCCGTCCGAGATCACGCCGCTGTCGACGCTGCGCATCGGCGAGCTGATGCAGCAGGTCGGCATCCCCGACGGCGTGGTGAACATCGTCACCGGCTACGGCCACACCGCGGGGCAGCGGATCGCCGAGCATCCCGGCATCGGCAAGGTGGCGTTCACCGGATCGACCAATACCGGGCGGACGATCGTCCATGCCTCCGCGGGCAATCTGAAGAAGGTGCAACTGGAGCTGGGCGGCAAGGGGGCGAACATCGTCTTCGCCGACGCCAATATCCCCGCGGCGGTCGGCGGCGCGGCCTTCGCGATCTTCCACAATCAGGGGCAGGCCTGTATCGCCGGTTCGCGGCTCATCATCCACGAAGACGTGGTCGACGACTTTCTCGACCGGTTCGCGACGCTTGCCCGATCGATCCGGCTGGGCGACCCGCTCGATCCGGAGACGGAGATGGGGCCGCTGACCTCCCGCCTGCATCAGCAGCGCGTCCTGTCCTATGTCGAGGTCGCGCGCGAACAGGGCGGCGAGATCGTCACCGGCGGTCGCCAACCCGACGGCGAGGACTATGCCAGGGGGTGTTTCGTCGAACCGACGATCGTTCGCGCCCGGCCCGGCGACCGCGTCGCGCAGGAGGAGGTGTTCGGCCCGTTCGTCACCGTGCTGACCTTCCGCACCGACGAGGAGGCGCTCGCGATCGCCAACGGCACCGAATATGGCCTCGGCGCCGGCCTGTGGACCAGCGACCTGACGCGGGCGCACCGCATCGCCAGGCGGCTGCATGCCGGCATGGTCTGGATCAATTGCTACAAGCGCGTCCATCCCGCTTCGCCGTTCGGCGGCATGGGCCAGTCGGGCTATGGCCGCGAAATGGGTTTCGAGGCGATGCGCGAATATACCGTGCCGAAATCGGTATGGGTCAATGTCGACGCCCAGATCCCGCCCTTCTACCGGCGATGAGCGTCCAGACCTTCCGCTATGAGGGCCTGCCCGGGCGCGTGCTGTTCGGCCGGGGAGTGACCGCGCAACTGGCCGACGTCATCGGTCAGGTCGGCGGCACGCGCGCGCTGCTGCTCTCCACCGCACAGCAGGCGGATCAAGCGCGGACGCTGGCCATGCACGCCGGCGCGCTGATCGTCGGGCATTTCGCCGAGGCGACGATGCATACGCCGGTGGAGGTAACCGCGCGCGCGCTGGCGATGCTGAACGATCTGGATGCCGATTGCGTCGTCGCGATCGGTGGCGGTTCGACGATCGGGCTCGGCAAGGCACTGGCGCTGCGCACCGACGTGCCGCAGGTCGCGGTCGCCACCACCTACGCGGGATCGGAAATGACTCCGATCCTCGGCGAGACGGCGGGCGAGCGCAAGACGACGCAACGCACGCTCAACGTCTTGCCGGAGGCGGTGATCTACGACGTCGACCTGACACTCGACCTGCCGGTCGCGATGACGGCGACCAGCGGGCTGAACGCCATCGCGCATGCGGTCGAGGGACTGTACGCGCGCGACACCAATCCGGTGATCGGTCTGTTCGCGGAGGAGGCGGTCGGCGCCTTCGCCGCGGCGCTCCCCCGGTTGATCGACACGCCGCGCGATCCGGAGGCACGAGCGGAGGCGTTGCGGGCGGCGTGGTTGTGCGGCATGGTCCTCGCGACGACGTCGATGTCGTTGCACCACAAATTGTGCCACACGCTGGGCGGCGCGTTCAACCTGCCGCATGCCGAGACGCACAGCGTGGTCCTGCCCCATGCGCTCGCCTACAACGCACCCGCCGCGCCCGGCGCGATGGCTGCGCTGCGCCGTGCGTTCGGAGGCGAGGATCCCGTGACGGCGCTGGTCGCGCTGGCGCGGCGGATCGGGGCACCGACCGCATTGCGCGATATCGGCATGCCGGCGGACGGGATCGACCACGTCGCCGACGAGGCGTTGCGCAATCCCTATTGGAACCCGCGGGCCGTCGAACGCGACGGAGTGCGCGCGCTGATCGCGCGTGCCTACGCCGGCGACCCTCCGGCAGCCTGAGACGCAGCGATGGCCACAACGACCGACGACGGCTGGCGGCTGCGACCCAATGCGCCGGCATCGGGCCGCGTGCTGGGCGATGCGGCACTCGTCGCAGAGGGGCAGGCGCGACAGTTCGTGTTCGGTCGCGGGCGCAGCGCCTTCGGCATGTTCGTCGTGCGCCGCGACGGCCGCTATTTCGGCTATCTCAACCTCTGCCCGCATTATTCGCTGCCGCTGAACCACCAGGCCGACCGGTTCCTGAACGACGGACAGATCGAATGCGTCCAGCATTTCGCCCGGTTCGCGATCGAGGACGGCCGCTGCCTGTCCGGGGCGTGCGAGGGGGAGGGGCTGTGGCGCATTCCGGTGATCGTGACGCCGGACGGTCAGCTGGCGATCGCGTGACCGACCGGTTCCTGTTCCACGCGGTCGATCGCCCCGGCACCGCCGCCTTGCGGCAGCGGCTGCGCGAGGCGCATCGCGCGTCGATCCGGCGATCCGACCCCGAATGCCGCTGCATCCTTGGCGGGCCGTTGCTCGACGCGGCCGGCACGATGACCGGCACCGCGCTGGTGTTCGCGGCGGTCGACGTCGCCGCGGTCCACGCCTTCATGGCGAGCGACCCTTATCTGCTGCATGGCCTGTTCGAACGGATCGACGTCCGGCCGTGGGCGATCGGGCTCGGCGCGATCGCCTGACCGGTCAGACCCGCTCGACCGCGAGCGCGACACCCATGCCGACGCCGACGCACATCGAGGCCAGTCCCAGCCGGCCGCCGCGTGTCTCCAATTGGTGTACCAGCGTGAGGGCGAGCCGCGCGCCGCTCATGCCGAGCGGGTGGCCGAGCGCGATCGCGCCGCCGTTCGGATTGACGTGGGCGGCATCGTCGGCGACGCCGAAATGGCGGATCACGGCGAGCGCCTGGCTGGCGAACGCCTCGTTGAGCTCGATCGCGTCGAATGCGTCGATGCCGAGGTTCAGCCGCGCGAGCAGCTTCTCGATCGCTGGCACCGGCCCCATGCCCATCACCCGTGGTTCGACCCCGGCCGCGGCGAAACCGAGAATGCGTGCGCGCGGCGTCAGGCCCTCGCGGGCGATCGCAGCGTCGTCCGCGATCAGCAGCGCCGCCGCGCCGTCATTGATTCCCGAGGCATTGCCCGCGGTTACCGTGCCGCCCGCGAACAGCGGCCGCAGCGCGGCCAGCGCTTCGATCGTCGTGTCGGCGCGCGGATGTTCGTCGACGCGCGCCTCCGCCGGCGGGGCACCGCGCCGTTGCGGCAGCGGTACCGCGACGATCTCCTCGGCGAAGAAGCCCGCCTGATGCGCCGCCGCCGCACGTTGCTGGCTGCGCAGCGCGAACGCATCCTGATCGGCGCGGCTGATCCGGTGGTCCTCCGCGACGTTCTCGCCGGTGCGCGGCATCGTCTCGGTGCCGTACAGCGCCTCGAGCAGCGGGTTGACGAAGCGCCAGCCCATCGTCGTGTCCTCCAGCGTCTGGCCGCGCCCGAACGCCCCGTCCGCCTTGCCGACCACGAACGGCGCACGCGTCATGCTTTCGACCCCGCCGGCGATGGCGAGGCCGATCTCGCCGGCGCGGACCGCGCGTGCCGCGCTGCCGACCGCGTCGAGGCCCGAGGCGCACAGCCGGTTGAGCGTGACGCCCGGCACCGTATGCGGCAGACCGGCGAGCAACAGGCTCATCCGCGCGACGTTGCGATTGTCCTCGCCGGCCTGGTTGGCGCAGCCGAGATAGACCTCGTCGATCCGCGCCGGATCGAGCGACGGCTGGCGGGCGAGCAACGCACGGATCGGCACGGCGCCCAGATCGTCGGCACGGACCTTCGCCAGCGCGCCGCCGTAACGCCCGATCGGCGTCCGCACCGCGTCGCAAATATAGGCGTGGGTCATGCTGATCTCCCGGCGGCATCGTCCGCAAAGGTGAGGGGGACGCCGCACAGGCGGCGCAGTTCGTCCGCGTCGAGACCGTCGACGACCCGGCGAACGCGCGCGCCGTCGGGACCGAGGTCGAAGATCGCCAGATCGGTATACAGGCGCGAGACGCAGCCGATCCCGGTCAGCGGATAGCTGCAGCGATCGACGAGCTTGCTGCTTCCCTGTTTGGTGAGCAGGTCCATCATCACGAACGTACGCTTGGCACCGATCGCCAGATCCATCGCGCCTCCGACCGCCGGGATCGCATCGGGTTCGCCCGTATGCCAGTTGGCGAGATCGCCCGTCACCGACACCTGGAAGGCGCCGAGCACGCAGAAATCGAGGTGGCCGCCGCGCATCATCGCGAAGCTGTCGGCGTGATGGAAGAAACTGCCGCCGGTCAGCAGCGTGACCGGCTGTTTGCCCGCATTGATAAGTTCGGGATCCTCGTCACCCGCCGCCGGCGCCGGCCCCATGCCGAGCACGCCATTCTCGCTGTGCAGCAACACATCGCGATCCGCGCCGAGGTGATTGGCGACCCTAGTCGGCACCCCGATGCCGAGATTGACATAGGCGCCATCGGGAATGTCCCCGGCGACCAGTCGCGCCATGTCGTCCCGGCTCCAGCGGTTCATACGATGGCTCCTTTCTGCGCGGACGGCACTTCGACGACATATTGCACGAAGATCCCGGGCGTGACGATCGCTTCCGGATCGAGCGTTCCGAGCGGGACGAGCTCGGCCACCTGCGCGATCGTGCAGGTCGCCGCCATTGCCATGATCGGCCCGAAATTGCGCGCGGTCTTGCGATAGACCAGATTGCCCCACGGATCGCCGCGATGCGCCTTGATGAGCGCGAAATCGGCGCGCAACGGATATTCGAGGATATAGTCGCGTCCGTCGATCGTCCGCGTCTCCTTGCCTTCGGCGAGCAGCGTTCCGTAGCCGGTCGGCGTATAGAATGCGCCGATGCCCGTGCCCGCCGCATGGATCCGGGCGGCGAGACTGCCCTGGGGTATCAGCTCCAGCGCGATGCGCCCGGCGCGATAGGCGGCGTCGAAATGATGCGAGTCGGATTGTCGCGGGAAGGAGCAGATGATCTTGCGGACCCGCCCCGCGGCAATGAGCGCGGCCACACCCGTGTCGCCATTGCCCGCGTTGTTGTTGATGATCGTGAGATCGCGAGCCCCCGTATCGATCAGACCATCGATGAGTTCGTTCGGCATGCCGGCAGTGCCGAAGCCGCCGATCATGATCGTTGCGTTATCCTCGATCGCGGAAAGCGCATGCTCGATTGATGCGGACGATTTATCAAGCATGATCTGGCCTTGTCGAAATGTCGAACTGTGTTTCGAAATATTTGGTGCGGCGATGATATTATGTGGATTGCAGTCCCGAACTAGGGTCGCGCTTATCTAAGGTGACAGGTTCCTTTCCGTAAATGAATTGGCCGGCAAGGCGCTATGCCGATCGGTCCGCCTGACGTATCTCCTGCCTGATCGATCGGCCCACGCGGGTCCCGCTTCTTCGGACGGTGCGAAGAAGCGGGATGCCGGCACGACGGGAAGTGCGACTGCAACACCCCGATCGAGCCCTGCCTGGTGGGGGCGTTCGATCCACCCTAGAACTTCAGCGTGGTGCTCACGAAGAAGGCACGTCCATAAGGGTCGTAGGTCGACGGATAGGTGTTGGCCTGTTCCTGATTGTCGCCGAGGATCGGCGGCTGCTTGTCGAACAGATTGTTGACGCCGACCGACCAGGTGAAGCCGGGCTTGACCTCGAAGGCGGTGGTCAGATCGAAGTAATTGTACGCCTTGATGTGGTTGACCGAATATTCGCCCGAATCGTCGTCGACCGGCGAAAGGTAGCGATAGAGTAGCGACACCGTCACCGGCCCGCTCGCCCAGGTCGTGCGGCCCGACAGGCGCCATTTGGCATAGGGGTTGCCACAGGTGACGCCGAACTTGCCCGCGCAGTCGATCGTCAGGTCGGCGATCGCCGCGAGCGGATTGTAATCGAACGCGATCAGGCGCGTGCCGCTGAACCGCAGGTCGAGCCGGCTGGTCTGCTCGCCGAACAGCCCGAAACCCAGCTGCGTGCGATAGCGCGCCTCGAAATCGACGCCGCGCGTGCTCACCCCGCCGGTGTTCGACAGCGTGTTGACCGCATCGGTGATCGCATAGCTGTTGGCATCGCGCGGCAGGGCGGCGCAATAGCCGGTGTCGTACGGCGTATAGCCGTTGCCGGCATCGCCGTAACAGGCGCGGATGAGGTTCGAGGTGCCGGCCGAGGCGATGTAATTGGCGATCTTGATCTTGTAATAATCGACGGTGAGCGAGAAATTGCGCAGGACGCGCGGCTGCAGGACGATGCCGGCGGTATAGGTGTCCGACGTTTCCTCGCGCAGATTGGGATTGCCGCCGGTGATGCTCTGGATCTGCGTGCTGCCGCCGTCATAGGCGGTGCCGAGCAGTGCCGCCGGGACCCCGGAAGAGAGGCAGCTTGCGCGCAGATTGGCGTTGCTCACCGCCGTCGCCGTCGTGCAGAGGTCGGTCGCGGTCGGGAAATCCTGTGCGGAACCGCTGAACAGGTTGCTGACCGTCGGCGCCCGCACCGCACGCGCATATTGGCCGCGCAGCGAAAGGTCCTGGACGATTCCCCAGACGACGCCGCCCGAATAGGTGTTCACCGACTTGGCCGCGGTCGAATAATAGGAATAGCGATAGGCGCCGTTGACCTCGAGCCGCTTGACGAACGGCTTGTCGGCGAGCAGCGGCACCGCGATCTCGGTATAGGCTTCCTTGACGTCATAGCCGCCGCTCAGCCCCTCGCCGGCGTTGAAGCCGACGACGTCGCCCGACGACAGCGAGAAATCGGGACTGTAGCTGCCCTTCTCCTTGCGATATTCGGTGCCGAAGACGATCCCCGCCGGCCCCGCGCCGAGGTCGAACAGATGGTTGTTGGTGATCGACGCGCTGGCGACCTGTTCGGTGATCGTGCTGCCGTTCTGCACCGGAATGCTGATGAACGATGCCGCATCCGCGCCGATATTGCCCTCGCCGAAGATGTTGAGCGGGACGCAGCCGTTGCTGGTGTTGGCGCAGACCAGATTGCCGCCGGCGTCATAGGTGGTGCGCAGCGCCTGAAGCACGCGGCTGCGCGAGACGTTGCCGGTCTGCGTCTCGGTCGAGCGGGTGCGGGCGTAACTGTAATAAGCGTCGTAGGCCCAGCCGCGGCCGATGTCGCCATTGGCGCCGATCACCGTGCGATAGGCGGTGTTGTCGTTGCTGGACACGCGATTGCCGACCTCGCTGAGGCGGCGGTAGATGGTCGAGGCGACATAGCCGTCGCCGTCGGTGTCGAGTCCGCGCAGCAGCGCCTGCGAACCGGCGGACAGGAACGAGGAATCGACGTCGAGCGCGACCGAGCCGGTGAACGGCGTCGGCGCGAGCTGGTTCTTGACGCGATTGTTGATGAACTGGCCCTCGGCATAGATGTTAAGCGCCGGGCTCACCTCGTAATGCGTCTGCGCGCTGATCAGCAGGCGCTTCTGCGGCACCTGCAGGTAATTGTAGGGAGCGTAATTATAGGCGTCGGTCGCAGAGTTATAGGCGCTGTAGCTGCCGTCGGCGGCGAACTTGCGGTTGACCCCGCCGATCGCGAAGCGCGTACCGGGGATCGAGCCGGAGCCGCCGGCGATCAGGCCGCCCGATCCATCGTCGACCAGCGCCTGCCGCGCATAGCTGCGATCCGCCTGCAGGATGCCGTCGCGCTTGGTGTAATCGACGTAGAAGGTCGCATTGCCGCGGCCGTCGGCGAAATTGCCGCCGAGCAGCAGGTTGGAATTGAACGTACCGCCGTCGCCCGCGCCGTTGATGCGATAACTGGCGTTCGCCTGCGCGCCGCTGAAATCCTTCTTCGTCACGAAATTGACGACGCCCGCGATCGCATCCGAGCCGTAGACGGCGGAACGGCCGCCGGTGACGATGTCGACGCGTTCGATCAGGCCCGCGGGGATCGTGTTCAAATCGACGATCTGGCTGGAATCGTACGAAACATAGCGCCGGCCATTGACCAGCACGAGCGTGCGCGTCGCGCCGAGGCCGCGCAGATCGGTGGTCGCGACGCCGCCGCCGGGATTGTTCGACGCGCTGGTGACGCTGGGGACGAGCTGCGGCAGGTCCTTGATGATATTCTCGACGTTGACCTGCCCGGACAGCGCGATCTCGCGCGCGCTCACCACCGCGATCGGCGAGGCCTGTTCGAGCTGCTGCCCACCGAGGCGCGATCCGGTGACGACGATTTCCTGTCCCTCGCCATTCTGCTCGGCGCTGTCTTGCGCAGCGGTGGTCGCGGCGGGATCGGTTTGCGCCCAGGCGGGCTGGGCGACGCCCAGCAACAAGGTGGACGCCAGCAGGCGTTTGCGAACGACCAGACGCATGTCTTCACTCCCAGAAATTTAACTGATTTTTCGGCGATCGAATGTTGCGGAGCCAGTCCGCAGGCCGTGGGTGGCGGCCAAACGCCATCATGACAATATCGTAATCTGGAAGAGGCGCGGCATTTCTTGGATGAGTTGTCGGACAGCCACGGTTTGCTTCAGTATCAAGTCGAATGATACATGGAGAAACATTGTTTCCCGATGGATATATATCAAAATGTTAACGGGGTACTGCCGGAATGAAGAAGGTGCATCGTTGCTGGGCCGCCAAGTTTGTCATTTGCAACGTGTGGAAACATCAGGGAAAATCATTGCTGGCAGGAAAGCCGTTTCCGCCCCGCCCGGGGTCCAGCAAAGGAAACGGAAGGATGACCCAGGACGTCCTGCGAAACGTCGCGCATGGCCCGGTGGCGGCGCACCTCCCGGTCGCAGGCGACGACGCACCCGTACGTGTGCTCGTCGTCAACCGCGATTCACAGGCGGCGTCGGTGCTGGTGGCGATGCTGTGCGATCATGGCTTCCTCGCCGAGGCGGTCGGCGTGGCGGCCTTGCGCAATGGCGCCGGCGGTCAGGATTGCGATCTCGTCATCCTCGACATGATGGTCTGTGAGGATGGCGGCCTGGCGATGCTGCGGATGTTGACGCAGCGGCGGCATTGCCCAGGCGTCATCATGCTCAGCCGGCATGCCAGCGAAGTCGACCGGATCGTCGCGCTCGAAATGGGGGCCGACGATTGCGTCGCGAAGCCGACCAGCCCGCGCGAGATGCTGGCGCGAGTCCGGTCGGTGGTGCGCCGCCGCAGCCGGACGCCGCCGGTTGCGGCGGTCGATATCGGCGAGGCCGGGCTGGATCGGGACAAAAGGATCGCGGTCGCGCGGTTCGCCGGCTGGACCTTCGAAGTCGAGACGCGCACGCTTACCTCGCCCGCGGGCGCGGTGGTGCCGCTGACCAACGGCGAATATGGCATGCTGCTGAGGTTCGTCGCCCAGCCCCGCACGGTACAGTCTCGCGAGCGGCTTGCGGTGGCCAGCGGCAAGCCGGCCGGCGGGCAGCGCGACCGGACGATCGACGTCAACGTCAGTCGGTTGCGCCGCAAGCTCGCCGATCACACGGCGGACGAACTGATCCGCACGGTGCGCAGCGGCGGCTATCTGTTTATGCCGGTCGTCGCCTGCGATCCCGCGACGAACGGCGGCTGTTAGCGATCTGAAGGGAAGTCGGGATCCTGTGCGCGACCCGGCGACCCTTGATCGAGCCGTCGCCGTGGCGGCGCCTGACGCTCTTGCCGCGACCGCTCCGCTTGGCGGATGATGAGCATCTGGCCGGGACAAACGTCTCAAGAAGATGCACGTGGTAAGATCCGACCCACCGCAGGACCCGAGCGAGCTTCTGACGGTGATGCGCCGGATGCGTCCGGCATTGATGGCCTTCTTTCTCCGGCGGCTGCATGATCGGACCCTGGCCGAGGATCTGGTCCAGGACATGTTCGTCCGGATCGCCGACATGGGCGGTCGAACCGCCGGCAATCCCGAAGGCTATATCTTCCAGGCCGCCGCCAACCTGTTGCGCGACCATGTCCGCCGCGAGGCGACGCGGTCCCGCTACGCCCAGGCGTGGATGGAGGACGGCACGTTCGGCATCGACACGTTCGACGCCGAGCGGCTGCTCGCCGCACGGCAGAGCGTCGGCTGCGTCGCCAGGACGCTCGGCACGCTGCCCGACCGGACCCGGCAGATCTTCATCCTGTATCGGCTGGAGGCCATGCCGCGTAAGGCGATCGCCGCGGCCTTCGGCATTTCGGTCAGCGCCGTCGAAAAGCATATCGCGAAGGCGATGCAGGCGCTGCTGGCCAATCTTGAGGATATACGATGACCGGCAGCCTCGGGTCGACCGACCAGGACAATGCGATCATCTGGTGCATGCGGCTGAGCGAGGGCGCCCTGACCGCCGCGGAGCAGCAGGACCTGCGCGACTGGCTCGCGGGCGACGCCGCACGTCAGGAGCAGCTCGATCTGGCCCTCGCGGTCTGGACGGGGCTGGAGGCGGATGCCGATGCGCCGGAGCTGCTCGGCCTGCGTCGCGAGGCGCTCGGTGCGATGCACCGGGCGGAACGGCGGCGCTGGATGCGCGGTGCCGTGCTGCCGGCAGGCTGGCGCGCGCTGGCGGCGGTCGTCGCGCTCGTCGCGGTGGCGCTCGCCACGATGGTCTGGCAGCGACACGGCGGCACCTCCTATCGCACCGGCATCGGCGAGCGTCGGGTGATCGCTTTGGCGGACGGGTCGCGGCTGTCGCTCGACGCGGACAGCGCGGTCTCGGTCGCTTTCAGCGACCAGCGCCGCGATCTTACGCTGGAACGCGGGCGTGCACGCTTCAAGGTGGCGAAGAACCCGCTCCGCCCCTTCGCCGTCCATATCGGCGACGATGTCGTCGTCGCCACCGGGACCGAATTCTCGGTCGAGCGTCTCGCCGGCGAGATGCGCGTCGCGCTGTTCGAGGGGCGCGTCGCGGTCCTGCACGACGGCCGGTACGGTCCGGTCGCCGCGTTGACCCGACGCGACGGCGCGATCGTCGCTGCCGAGCGGGCGCTCGCGCCGGGCTCGGAGCTGCGGATGCCGTTCGGCAAGACGATCGGCGGGATCGCGCCGATCGGTCTCAACGACGGCATGGAGGAGGGGCAGATGAGCTTCACCGCCGAGGCGCTGGGCGTCGCTGCCGAGCGGATGAACCGCTATGCCGGCGCCCACCGGATCGCGGTTGCGCCCGATGTCGCGGCGCTGCGCATCAGCGGCGTCTTCAATGCCGGCGACAGCGACGCCTTCGCCCAGGCCATCGCCGCCACCTTTCCGGTGCGCGTCACGCGCGATGGCGACACGCTGCGGATGGTCGCGCCCTGACCGTCCAATCTGATACCAAATTGCGGCAATGGTTATAAAAATGTTGGAAAGCTGCTGAGCATTCCGCCCGGTCGTCCGTCATAAAACCACAACATAAAAGAGGGGTGTGACATGATCGGGACTCGACGCATCGGTGCCGCCGTCAGCAGCGCGGCAATCGCCATCGTGATGATCGCCTCGCCGGCGCTGGCCCAGCAACGACCCGTGCAGGTCGATATCAAGGCGCAATCGCTGGGTCAGGCGTTGCGCACCTTCGGTCGTCAGGCGCGTATCCAGTTGGTGTTCGACGAGGCCCTGCTCGGCAACCGCATCGCGCCGGCCGTGGCGGGCAGCATGACGGTCGACGCCGGGCTCGACCGCCTGTTGCAGGGCAGCGGGCTGACCGTCGCGCGGACATCGCAGGGCGTGTACGTTATCAACCGCGGTGCGGCGTACACGCCGGTCGCGATGACGACGCAGGCGGGCGCCGCGACCGTTGCGCCGCAGGCCGCCGTGCCAGCCGACCCGGTGACGCCCGATGGGGCTGACGTGATCGTCACCGGCTCGCGCATCCGCTCCAAGAACCTCGTCGAGACCGCGCCGGTGACGAGCGTCGGGCAGGCGGAGATCAAGCTGCAATCCGCCTTCAGCGTGCAAGAGGTGCTCAACCGCGTTCCGGCGATCAAGAACAGCGACACCAACCTGTCGAACGGCAACGGCCGCCAGCAATTCGACTTCCACGGGCTCGGCACCAACCGGACGCTGACGCTGATCGACGGTCAGCGGATCGGCGTTACCGAAGGGATCGACGCCTCGGTGATCCCGGTCGGGCTGATCGAGCGCGTCGACCTGCTGACCGGTGGCGCCTCCGCCGTCTACGGCTCCGACGCGATCGGTGGCGTCGTCAATTTCGTGCTCCGCAAGAATTTTGAAGGCGTCAACGCCAACGTCAATTACGGTTTCTACAACGCCGACAACAGCGACAATATCGCCGCGCAGGCGGCCCGCAACGCCGGCTTCGCCGTCCCCAGCGGGTCGCGCAACGACGGCGGCCGGTTCGACGCCAACATCAGCATCGGCCACAATTTCGCCGGCGGGCGCGGCAACATCTCGATCTTCGGCGCCTATAGCCAGGTCGAGCCGGTGCTCGCCTCGTCGCGGTCCTTCTCGGTCTGTCCGATCACCTTGTCCGCGCAGACGGTCGTCTGCGCCTCGCCCTCCTCGGCGACGCCGGCGGGCTATTTCCAGGCGCTGTCGGGGCCGGCGCAGAACGGGACGATCTTCAGCAACGCGGCCGACGGCTCGCGCGCCTTCGTGCCCTACACCGGTGCCAACGGCTACAATTACAACGAGACCTTCTACTTCCAGCGCCAGAACACCCGCTACAACGGCGCGGCGTTCCTCAATTACGAAGTGTCGCCGGCGATCCAGCTCTACGCCAACGGTCTCTACCTCAAGTCGAACGCGACCAGCCAGTCGGACCCGGCGACGATCCAGCCCGGGTCGGTGGCCTACACCATCAATTGCGATAATCCCCTGCTGTCCGCGCAACAGGCGCAGTCGCTGTGCGGCACCGCGGCGGGGACCGCGACCAACGTCACCACCGACGTGCGCTATCGCTTCACCCAGCCGCAGGTGACGCGTTCGTCGAACGAAATCTATCGCGGCGTCGCCGGCGTCCGCGGCGATCTCGGCAGTGCGTGGCATTATGACGTCGGCGGCGTCTATTCGACCACGCTCTACCGGCAGCGCCAGCTCAACCGCGTCGATCCGGCCAAGGTCGCCAATGCGTTGCAGGTCGTCGACGTCAACGGCGTCGCGACCTGTGCGTCGGTGGCGACCAACCCCGGCTGCGTGCCGCTCGATATCTTCTCCACCGCCGGCCCCAGCCAGGCGGCGATCGACTATCTGTCCTACGGCGAGGGCGGCGGCCTGTTCCGCGAACGCTACGAACAATGGGTCGGCAATGCCAACGTCACCGGCGATCTCGGCGAGTACGGCATTCGCAGCCCGCTTTCGACCAAGGGGATCAACATCGCGCTCGGCACCGAATATCGCGCCAACACCTATCGCTCCAATCCCGACGCGGCCTATCAGGCGGCATTCGGATCGACGCCGAACCGGCTGTCGAACCACGCCTTCGACGTCTACGGCGAGGTCAACGTGCCGCTGGTCAGCGACCGCTCGTTCGTCCGCGATCTGAGTTTCGGCGCGGCGATCCGCGGCTCGAACTATTCGGGCGTCGACAAGATGCGCTCGACCTACAAGATCGACGGCAGCTGGCGTCCGATCGAGGATCTGCTGCTGCGCGCCAGCTACAACAAGGCGACGCGCGCGCCGAGCATCTACGAATTGTCGTCCAACGCCGCGGTCAGTTATGGCACGCTCGACAGCAACACGCTGGGCGATCCCTGTGCCGGCGCCAGCCCGTCGGCGAGCCTCGCGGTGTGCCAGAAGACGGGCGTCACCCAGGCGCAATATGGCGCGATCCCGCAATGCCCGGACAATCTGTGCACCGTGCGCAACGGATCGCAGGGCCTGGTGACGCCGGAAATCGCGCACACCTATACTTATGGCCTGGTGCTGACGCCGCGGATGCTGCGCGGCCTGTCGATCACCGCCGATTATTACAGCATCGAGATCGAGAACGGCATCGGCTATTACCGCGCCATCGACTTCCTGCAGACCTGCGCCAACACCGGCTATGACTTCTTCTGCGGCCAGCTGGTCCGCAACCCGGACGGCAGCCTGTTCAGCAATGCCGGATCGGCGAGCGGCTACATCAACCAGGGTTACAGCAACCTCGGCAAGACGAATGCGCGCGGGTTCAACTTCTCGGCGAATTACGATACGCGTGTGGGCAATTGGGCGCATTTCTCGACGAGCTACGTCGCGACGCTGCAGACCGCGAAGGGTGGCGACCTCGGCCTGCCCGACACCGACTTCAACGTCGTCGGCCTGTTCGGACCCTATGCGGGGCAGGGCTATCGCCGCTACCAGCATAATTTCCGCTTCACCCTCGCCTCGCCGGACAGTGCGCGGACGCAGGGTCTGGTGTCGCTCAACTGGCGGCACAATTCGGGGCTGAAGAATTCGCGGCTCGACGGCAATCCGATCTTCGGTGCGGACGATCCCAACGTGCCCGACCAGTACAAATATCTGCCGGCCTATGACGTCTTCGACCTCAGCACCAGCGTCACCGTGTCGCGCAGCCTGACGCTGCGGGTCGTCGTCAACAATCTGCTCAACGCCAATGCGCCGGTCCGCCCCAGCCCGCCGCTCGAGGCGGCGGAGCGGGTCAATACGTCGCCATCGGTGTATGATGCGCTCGGCCGCTCGATCAACATGGGAGCAACGCTCAATTTCTAGGTCGACCTCTCCGATCGACGACGACGGATCGCCGGCGGTTTCGCGCCGCGACCTGCTCGCCGGGGGAAGCGGCGCGGTGATGCTGGGCCTGCTCGCCAGCGGTGACGCGGCGCTGGCGCAGGAAAGCGCGCCGACCCGCGGCCATCGTCTCGTCGCGACCGCACCTGCCGGCGAGTGGCTGCTCGGCCATCCCGTCGGCAACGGCCGGATCGGCGCGATGATGGGTGGTGGCGTCGCCAGCGATACGATCTCGCTCAACCACGACACGTTGTGGACGGGGCAGCCCGCGACGTCGCCCGATCACGACGGGCGCGCCGAGCTGGCGGCGGTGCGTGCCGCGGTGTTCGCCGGCGACCCGCCCGCCGCGGACCTGTTGAGCAAAGCGCTGCAAGGCGCCTATAGCCAGAGCTACGCGCCGATGGCGAACCTCGTGCTGGCGATGACCCATAACACGCCGCCGCGCGCGTACCGGCGCGAGCTCGACCTCGACCGCGCGGTGGCGTCGGTCGCCTATCGCTGCGACGGCATCGGCTTCCGTCGCGAGCTGTTCGCCTCACATCCCGACGGGATCATCGTGCTTCGGCTGAGCGCCGATCGTCCGGGTGCGCTGCATGGCCGGATCGGGCTGACGACGTCGTTGCGCGGCGATACCGTCGCGGACGGCACGACCCTCACGCTGACCGGCAAGGCGCCGACGCGCTGCGAGCCCGATTATCGCAACCTGCCCGATCCGATCGCCTATTCGGACGAGCCCGGTCACGGCATGGCATTCGCGACCATCCTCTCCGTCGAAGCGCGGGGCGGCACCGTCGTCGCGCACGGCGATACCGTCTCCGTCCGCGGCGCCGACGAGATCGTCGTACGGATCGCCGCGGCGACCGGGTTCCGGGGCTTCGATCGGCTGCCCGATACACCATCGGCGGCGGTGGCGGCGGCGGCGGGGCGCGAGCTCGCCGCGAGCGCGGACCGGCCGTTCGCGCTGCTGCTCGATCGCCATATCCGCGATCATCGCGCGCTCTATCGCCGCACCGCGCTGTCGCTCTCCGCCGCGGATGCCGACGCGGCGCAGGCTGAGCGGCTGTTCCATCTCGGCCGGTATCTGATGATCGCCTGCTCGCGCGCGGGAACCATGCCCGCCAATCTGCAGGGGCTGTGGAATGCCACGGTGCGCCCGCCGTGGAGCTGCAATTACACGACCAACATCAACCTGCAGATGAACTATTGGCCGGTGGAAAGCTGCAACCTGTCGGAATGCCATCTGCCGCTGATCGACCATATCGAGCGGCTGGCGGCGAACGGTGCCCGGACCGCGCGGACGCTGTACGGCATGCCGGGCTGGTGCGTGCACCACAACAGCGACCTGTGGGCGATGACGCATCCGGTCGGCGCGCGCGAGGGCGACCCGAACTGGGCGAACTGGCCGATGGGCGGGCCGTGGCTGGCGCAGCACGTCTGGGACCATTACCGCTTCACCGGCGATCGGCGCTTCCTCATCGATCGCGGCTTCCCGCTGCTGCGCGGCTGTGCCGAATTCTGCGCCGCCTGGCTGGTCGCCGATCCGGCAGGCGACGGGCTGACCACCGCACCGTCGATCTCGCCCGAAAACCTGTTCATGGCCGCGCCGGGTAGGGCCGCGGCGGTCGGCACAGGCTGCACGATGGACCTCGCGCTGATCCGCGAGCTGTTCGCGCATTGTATCGAGGCGGCGACGCTGGTCGGCGATACCAGCGATCTCGCCGCGCGCCTGTCGCGCCTGCTGGAACGGCTTGCCCCCTATCGGGTCGGGCGCTTCGGCCAGTTGCAGGAATGGTCGGCGGACTATGACGAGCAGGACCCCGGCCACCGCCACGTCTCGCACCTCTATCCGCTCTACCCCGGCACCGCGATCGATCCGCAGCGCACGCCGCAGCTGGCGCAGGCCGGCGCGGTCTCGCTGGCGCGGCGCGAGGCGCATGGCGGGTCGAGCACGGGCTGGAGCCGGGCCTGGGCGACGGCGATCTGGGCGCGGCTCGGACGCCCGGCCGATACCGCACGGTCGCTGTCGGCCTTTCTGGCGCATAGCGTCGCCGCCAACCTGCTCGACACGCACCCGGCGCAACCGCGCCCCGTCTTCCAGATCGACGGCAATTTCGGCATCACCGCCGCGATCGCGGAAATGCTGCTGCAGAGCCACGGCGACGCCATCGCGCTGCTGCCGGCGGTGCCGGCGCACTGGGCGAGCGGCACGATAAGCGGGCTGCGCGCGCGGGGCGGCCATGCGGTGGACATCGCGTGGCGACCGGCGGTGGTCCGCGCGACGGTGACCGCGGGCGGCGACCGGCTCGCGGTGCGACCGCCGGCCGGGTTCGTCGTTACGGCGATACGGCAGGACTGCCGCGCCCTCCGCTTCGCGCCGATCCAGGGCGTGACGCAAATCCGCACCCGGCCGGGCCGACGCTATCGCATAACACTGCGCCGGATCCCCGTCGGGGCGGCCTGATCGTCCCGAGCCTTCCCTCCTGCATCAGGACCAGCCATGTCGTCGCTCTCCCGCCGAACCCTTCTCGCCTCCGGTCTCGCCACCGCCGGCGTCGGCGCCGCCCGCGCGGTACCCCGCGCCACGGCGGACGCTCCCCCCGCGGCCTATGGCGCGACGCCGTCGCCGCGGCAGCTCGCCTGGCATCGGCGCGAGCAATATGCCTTCGTCCATTTCTCGATCAACACCTTCACCGATCGCGAATGGGGCTATGGCGACGAGAGCCCGGCGCTGTTCGATCCGACCGACTTTTCCGCCGAGCAGATCGTCGGCGCGGCCAAGGCGGGCGGGCTGCGCGGCATCGTGCTGACCGCCAAGCATCACGACGGCTTCTGCCTGTGGCCGACGATGCTCACCGAGCATTGCGTGCGCAACAGCCCGTTCCGCGGTGGCAAGGGCGACGTCGTGCGCGAATTCGAACAGGCCTGTCGTCGCGCCGGTCTCGCCTTCGGCCTGTATCTGTCGCCTTGGGATCGCAACCACGCCGATTATGGTCGCCCCGCCTATATCGATTACTACCGTAAGCAGATCGTCGAATTGTGTACCCGCTACGGCCGATTGTTCGAATTCTGGTTCGATGGCGCCAATGGCGGCGATGGCTATTACGGCGGCTCACGCGAGACGCGCACGATCGACGCGGCCGCTTATTACGACTGGCCGTCGATGTTCGCGCTGGTGCACCGTTACCAGCCGCTCGCCTGTACCTTCGAACCGCTCGGCTCCGATGCGCGCTGGGTCGGCAACGAGGACGGCGTCGCCGGCGATCCCTGCTGGCCGACGATGCCCGACCACAAGCCCAGCCAGGCGGAGGGCAATGCCGGACTGCGCGATGGTCCGTTATGGTGGCCGGCGGAAACCAATACCTCGATCCGCCCCGGCTGGTTCTATCACGCCGACGAAGACGCCAAGGTCAAGGACCCGCAGCGGCTGGTCAAACTCTATGACGAATCGGTCGCCCGCGGCACCAATCTGATCCTCAACCTGCCGCCCGATCGCCGCGGCCGGCTGGCGGACGTCGATATCGCGGTGCTCCGCGCCTTCGGCGACGCCCAGCGCGCGACCTATAAGGTCGATCTGGCCGAGGGGGCGATCGCGCATGCCGATCATGAACGCGGCGCGCGCTTCGCTGCGGCCAAGGTGCTGGACGGCGATCCCGACAGCTATTGGTCGACACCGGATGGCGTACACACGCCGCAAATCGTGCTCGACGTTCCACCCGGCCGCAGCTTCGACATCATCCGCATCCGCGAATATCTGCCGCTCGGTGTTCGCGTCACGCGCTTCGCCGTCGATCTCGATACGGGATCGGGCTGGCGTGAGGTGGCGTCAGGCGCCTGTATCGCCGCGCAGCGAATCGTCCGCCTCGCCGCTCCCGTCCAGGCACGACGATTGCGGTTGCGGATCACCGATGCACCCGTCTGTCCGGCGATCAGCGAGATCGCTCTGTTCCGCCAGACCGCCCCGGTCGCGGTCGCACTGCCGAGGCCGCGCGCGGCCGATACCGTCCCGCCGTCGGCCTGGTCGATTGCCTCGTCGTCGGGGCCGGACGTGGAGGCTCTGTTCGACGACGATGTCGGCACGTCCTGGCGGGTCCCGGTAGCGGATCGGTCGATGGCGGTGACGGTGGTGCTCAAATTCGACCATCGGCAACGGCTCGGCGGCTTCGTTCTGACCCCATCGCGCGCGGTGATGACCGATGCCGCTCCTCCACGGCGGTATCGTGTCGAGGCCAGCGTGGACGGCAAGACCTGGAGCGATCTCGGCGCCGGCGAATTTTCGAACATCGCCAATGCCCTCTCGCCCCAGCGGATCGCTTTCGAGACCGTCATGCCCTGCGCCTATGTTCGCTTCAGCTTCATCGGCCTGGCGTCCTCGGCGCATCACATGGCGATCGCCGACCTGAAGCTTCTACGGGCGGGGTAACCCGGACGACCCGCCAACCGACCGATGGCGGACGTGACGGCGGGATAGCGCGTCGATATCGTTGATCCCCGCCAGCGTCAGCGTGCGGCGGAACTCCTCGTGCATTAGCGTCAGGAGACGATCGACGCCCGGCTCGCCGCCCGCGGCGAGGCCGTACAGATAGGGGCGGCCGATCGAGCAGGCGGTCGCGCCCAGGGCGAGCGCCTTCACCACGTCCGAGCCGCGCCGGATGCCACCGTCGCAGATCACGTCCGGTGCGTCGCCGACGGCGTCGCGCACCGCCTCGATCTGGTCGATCGGGGCCGGGGCACCGTCCAGCTGACGCCCGCCGTGGTTGGAGATCATGACGCCGGTCGCGCCCGAGCCGATCGCGCGGCGCGCATCCGCGGGCGTCATCACGCCCTTGATCGCCAGCGGTCCGTTCCATTCGCGGGCTAGCCATTCGACATCGCGCCAGCCGACCGAGCGGTCGAACTGACCGCCGATATAATCGAACAGGCTCATCGGTCCCGCCGCCAGCGCATCGACCTTGTGGCTGACGTTGGCGAGGTCGAACCTCGACCCGGTCAGCGCGGGCAGCGACCAGGAGGGATGGAGCGCGAAACTGAGCAACGAGCGGAGCGTCAGTTTCGGGGGAAGCGAGAGGCCGCTGACCCGGTCGCGCTCGCGATTGCCGGCGACCGGCGTATCGACCGTCAGCGCGAGGCCGTGGAATCCCGCCGCCCGACAGCGCGCGACGAATTCGGCGGTGAGGCCGCGATCCTTGAAGATGTAGATCTGGAAGACCTTCGGCCCGGCGAAGGCCTGCGCGAGATCCTCCAGCCGCGTCGTGCCCATCGTCGAGAGGCTGTAGAGGAGCCCGTGTCGCGCGGCGGCGCGGGCGACGGCGTGTTCGGCGTGGCCGTGGAACATGCGGGTGAGGCCGGTGGGCGACAGCATCAGCGGCCACCGCGCGGGTTGGCCGAAGATACGGGTCTCCGTCCGGATCGTCGACACGTCGTTGAGGACGTCTGGAACCAGTTCATAGTCCGCAAAGGCGGTGGCGTTCCGCCGCAGCGACACTTCGTCGTCGGCACCGCCATCGATATAGTCGAAGATCGGCCGCGGCAGCCGGCGACGCGCCATCAGCCGCAGGTCGGCCACGTTGTTCGCCCGTTCGAGTCGCATCATGCCGCACGCTGCGTCGGAAGCGCGCGGATCGACAACCCGTTTCGCTGTGCCGAAGCGCTTGGCGGCTGTGCGTGCCGACCGATCGCGCGGACCGGACGGGATCAGGGCTGCGGCGGTGCATCCTTTTGCGCCGGCGGTTCGGCGGCTTGCGCGCGGTTCATGCTCTCGACCTCGGCCGCGGTCTTGAAGTCCAGCAATTCGACCTGGAAGACGAGATCGGCATTGGCCGGGATCGGCCCCGACGCCTGCGCGCCATAGCCCAGCGCGGCGGGGATGCAGAACCGGGCGACGCCCGACCGGGCCATCGTCTGCAGGCCCTGCGAAAAGCCGGGGATCACACCGTTGACCGGCAGCGGCGAGCGCATGCCCTGATCGAACACCGCTCCCGTCGCCGCGAGATAGCCGATGTAGTTGACCAGCACGACGTCCCCTGCCGCGGGTTTGGTCCCGGCGCCGGCGCGCAGCACCGTCGATCCCAGGCCGGACGGTGCCGTCACCGAACACAGCCGCTGCCCCGCCGGGACGATGGGATTGAGCGGCAGCGCGATGATCGCATTGTCCGGCCTGGCCGGTGCGGGTGCCGCGGCCCGTGGCTTGGCGCGGCGGGTCGCCGCCGCGTCCGCCGGCAGCGGCGCGACGAGCAACGGCAGGAGTGCCGCGAGGATCAGGCGGGATGAAGCGTGCGAAAGGAATGGCATAGACCCGGCTATATGCAAGGCCGGCGATCGACGCCAACCCGATGTCGCGCGGACGGCGTATCGAGGCCGCTATTGTTCGTGGTACGAACGAACCGCGCGCATCGGAGCGGCGTCGGGACACAGCGTGAGGCCGGCAAGTGTCGTCGTGCGTTCGGTGCTTGTGCCGGTACCGATCGATCTTGCAACGACGCTTCGGGCAATGCGCGTGACGCGGGCGATGACGGCCGGCCGCTCGGATCGCGATCGCCGCTCATGACGGTCGCCGCCCGCGAGACGACGCTTGCGCTGCTGGCATCGCGATCCCCGGATGCGACGGTGTGTCCGAGCGAGGTGGCGCGCGCGATCGCGCCCAAGGAGGCTTGGCGAGACGCGATGCCGCTGGTCCATGCCGCGATCGATGGTCTCGTCGAGGAGGGCCAGGTGCGGCTCAGCTGGAAAGGGCGGCCTCTAGCCGTCCGCGACGGGCCTTATCGCATCGGTCACGCGACGCGGCCGTCGTAGGCCGGCGATCGAGTTCCGCCGTGCGGGCGCCATCACCGCCGATCCGTATCGACGGTCCGCTGGACGAAGCCCGCGACGTCGTCGAGCACCGGGGCACGACCGCGAAACGGGCGAGCGAGCGCCAGCAGGATGCCGATATGCCCCAGCTTGGCGTAGGCACGTTCGTCCACCGCCACGCCGCCGGCGCGCAACTTCGCGGCCAATGCCTGGCTGTTGCGCGGGCGCACGACGGTGTCGTCGCTGCCGTAGAGGAGCAATGCGGGCGGATCGCCGGCACCGGCCCAGGTGACCGGCTGCGTCGCGGCGGGATCGGGTGACTGGCCGAAGGCGGCGCGGCTGGCCGCCACGTCGAAGGGGGCGAAGTCGTAAGGGCCGGCGAGCCCGACCAGGCCCTTGACCGCGGGTCGCGAGGTACCGAGCCAGCGGGGGTCCACCGCCAGCATCGCGGCGATATAGGCGCCGGCCGAATGGCCCATCAGCACCACCGATCCCCCGTCGCCGCAATAAGCGTCGGCATGGGAGATGGCCCAGCGCACCGCCGCCGCGCCATCCTCGACGAAGGCGGGATAGTGCACGTCGGGGACCAGCCGATAATCCGGGACGACCGTCACGAAGCCGCGCGCGGCCAAGGCGCGGCCGACGAAGGCATAGCCCGCACGCGTGCCGCTGTTCCAGCTGCCGCCGTAGAAGAACACCACGACAGGTCGCGACCGGCCGCAGGCTTCGCGCGGCGCGTAGACATCCAGACGTTGGCGCGGCGCGTCGCCATAAGCGAGGTCCTTCGCGACGCGGACGCCGCCCCGGTCCTTCGGCACCAGCCTGTCGAAGGTGGTCAGCGGCGAACACGCCGCGGCGAGCGAGCCCAGCAGGGCGAGGACGCCGACGTGGCGGCGGACGGCCCGCGGGCGGATCATACCGCCGGGGTCACGGGATGGATTGTCACGATGGCGGCCTTTTCGCGGGAGGGCGAGGGCAGGACGAACGCTGGCGGGCATCGTTCCGTTTGCCCCCCGTCCGCGCCTGCGTCCGGACGGGCGTCAGGCCGGACAGCGCCGCAGCGTCTGGCGTATGCTGCCGGGCCGCGCGGCGGCGCCGGCATCGTTCACCAGATGGGCGATCGTGCCCTTGTCGTCCCCGAGCGAGATGGTGGTCACATTCGCGATGCGCACGCCGGGGGTGTCGGGCACCTCGACCGCGCTCGCCAGGACGATCGTCGGGTCCGCGGTGAAGTTCGCATAGACGCCCATGCCGATCGCCTCGTGACGGCGGACCCGGTCGGCGACCTTGTACGCGGCCCAGCCGCGCGGCGACTCCGGCCGCCAGGCGTGCTGGCTCGGCGGATCGTAGGGCAGTTCGTTCTGGTAGAAGAAGGTGCGGCCGTTCTCGCCGTTCCATACCGTCTGCCAGCCTTGGAAATGCTCCACGAACAGCCCGTAACAGCATATGTCGTCGCCGTTGACGACCAGCCCGTGCTCACCGCGGCTCTCGGTCCAGCCGACATGGACGCGACCACCGTCCCGATCGCCGTGGTCGGCGCGCCAGATCCACAGATGGTCGGCGATCACATGATGGCTGTTGATCTCCAGGCACGTGCCGGCGTTGCCGATCGCGGCGCCGCCGACCCGGAAGAAGAGGTCGGCGAGCAGCGTCGGATTGGCCCGGTGGTCGCGTACGGCGCCCCGCGGCCCGACCTCCATCAACACCGGCGAGGATTGCGGCCCGGCGTCGATCAGCAGGCCGGCGATCGACACGCCCGGCACGTCGGCGACCGTCATTGCGGCATTGCCCGCCTCGCTGAGCAGCGTCGCGAGGCCCAGTCCGAGGACGATCGTGTCCGCCCGGACGACGCGGATGGGTTGGCGCAGCCGGTAGACGCCCGGGGTGAGCAGCAGGTGGCGCCCCGTCGCCAGCGCGCGGTTGATCGCCGCGATTGGCGTCGCGGGGGTGGCGATGAGGAAGTCGTCCAACCCCACGACGCGGCCGTCGGGCCGGCCCTGCCAGGAGATGCCGGTCGCATCACGACGCAGCGCCGGCACGAACACCGCCCAGCGGCCGTCGGCGGCGACGTGGAGGAACGGCTTTTCGCGCATGCGCGGCACCGACGGCAGCGTGGTGATCGGCGGTTCGGGAAAGCTGCTGGCCGGCGCGCCGACGACGCCCATGAACATCATGTTCCAATTGGCGCCCTGCCAGCCGCCGATCTGCGAGCTGCGGGTGAACCATTGCTGCTGCGTGCCCGAACGGATCGTGCCGTCGATGCGGCAATCGGCCATGAAGCCGCCGCTCGACCAGCCGCCATCGTCCAGCGCGAGATCCCCCGCGAGATGGACACGGCGATAGGGCGCCGCCTGCGAGACCGCCCAGCGATCCGCGCCATCGGGCGGGCGGACGGCGAGGTTCTCGACCGCACGCCAGAAATTGACCAACGCCATGCCCTTGGCCCAATCGGCCTCGGCATGGACGTGACCGGTGACCGTCACGTCGCCGGGGCGCAGGCCGAGACCGGCCACCTGGGTGAAGAAGCCGACGTTGATGTCGAGCCGGTGCGCGCCCGGTTTGAGCAGCACGGCATAACGACGGTCGGTGAAATGCGCGCGTTCCTGCTGCGCGAACCAGCCGTCGATCCGGCGCTGCGCGTCCGGCATGCCCGGATCGACGACGAGCACGTTGGGACCGAAATCGGGATCGCCCATCGGCGCATGCGGTCTCGCGCCGGCAGGAGCGAGGCCGATGGCGGCGATGCCGGCCAATATGCCGCGCCGTGTCGTCTTCGAGGTCAACCCGTTGTCCGCCAAATCAAATCTCCCCGCGATGATCCGCTACCGATCCTCGAAGGGCAGGTCGATGGCTGGATCGCCGCGCGTAAATAGCAGCCGTTCGAGGCGCTTGGCGTCGGCGGGGGTGGCGGGGTTGTAGATGATCATGCCGAGTTCCGGCCGCCCTTCGACCGTAAAGGACGAGAATTCCATCGCGAGCAGCCCCGCGTCGGGGTGATGGATGCGCTTCGTGCCCTCGCCGTGCGCGACGACGTCGTTATCCTGCCACAGCGCCGCGAAGTCGGGGCTGAGGCGCGACAGTTCGGCGACCAGAGCCGTGACCTCGGCGCTGCTGCTGGCACCCGCGCGGGCCACGTCGGCGCGAAAGGCGCCGACCACGAAGCGGGCGATGTCGGCGAAATCCGCGTTGCGCGCGCGGACACGGTCGCTGGCGAACATCAGCCGCAGGATGTTGCGGCCCTCCCGCGGCAGCTTAGCGTAATCGGTCAGCAGCACCGCCGCGGCGCGATTCCAGCCGACCACGTCCCACATCGCGGTCTTGATGATCGCCGGGCTGAGCACCATCCCGTCGAGCACGCGCTGCAGCCGCGGCGAGATGCCGTCGACCGGCCGATAGCGCGCCTCCGGCAGGCGGCCGAGGCCGAGCATGTAGAGGTGCTCACGCTCCGGCTCGGTCAGCATCAGCCCCTTGGCGATGCGGTCGAGCACGTCGGCCGACGGCGCGCCGCCGCGCCCCTGCTCCAGCCAGGTATACCAGGTCGGGCTGATGTTGGCGCGGCTCGCCACTTCCTCGCGGCGCAGGCCCGGCGTGCGCCGCCGGCTGCCGGCGAAGCCGAACGCCGCCGGATCCAGCCGGGTGCGCCGGTCGCGCAAATAGGTGCCGAGCGGGTTGGACGCGTCACTGGCCATGGTCGATCCTGTTGAACGGTATACCACGATAAGGTCACTACTTTAACACGTTGGAAAGGCTCGCGATACCGGGTGAGGAAAAAGGAGATCACCCATGCGCGTATTCCTGACCGGCGCGACCGGTTTCATCGGCTCACACGTCATCCCCGAACTGCTCGCCGGCGGTCATCGCGTGCTCGGCCTGACCCGCTCCGATGCCGGCGCGCGGCAGCTCGAGGCGGCCGGCGTCGAGGTGCATCGCGGCGATCTGGATCGCCCCGAGACGCTCGCCAGCGGCGCGGCGGCGGCGGATGCGGTGATCCATTGCGCGTTTGACCACAATTTCGCGACCTTCTTCGAAAATACCAGAAAGGACGAGCGCAACATCACCGCGATGGGCGAGGCGCTGGAAGGAACGGGCAAGCCGATCCTGATCACCTCCGGCGTCGGCATCGGCACGCCGGTAAACGGCGGCCCGGCGACCGAAGACGTGCTGAACCCGCACCACGCCAATCCGCGCATCGCCACCGAACTGGCCGGCGCGGCGCTGATCGCGCGGCGCATCGACGTCCGCACCATCCGCCTGCCGCAAGTCCACGACACGACCAAGGCGGGGCTGATCACGCCGCTGGTCGCCGAGGCGCGCCGTGCCGGGGCGGTCGCGTATCTGGAAGAGGGGCGGACGCGCTGGGCCGCGGCGCACATCAGCGACGTGGCGAAGCTGTACGTGCTGGCGCTGGAAAAGGGCGAGCCGGGCGCGCGCTATCATGCGTCGGTGGAGGACGGCGTCTCCGCCCGCGCCATCGCCGAAGCGATCGGGGCGGGGACGGGCCTGCCCGTCCGCTCGATCGGGCGGGAGGAGGTCGAGCTGTATTTCGGCTGGATGGCGCCATTCGCCGGCCTCGACATGATCGCGTCGAACGCCTGGACGCGCGCCCGGCTGGGGTGGATGCCGAGCGGCCCCGATCTGCTGACCGACCTCGCGGCGATGGACTATTCGGCAACCGCGCCGGCGTGACCGGTCGCCGTGTGGCGATTTCTCCCGGCGGTCGGGAACCGGCCGAGCGGTCCGATCCTTCAGCCGGGGGAGACAGGATATGAAGCCGATCGATCGTCGCCAGGGATTGTGGATGCTCGCGGGGGGCGCGGTCGCAGTGACCGCGCTCGGCGCGCGGGCGATGGCGCAGGAGGCGCTGGCCGCGCCGGGGCGGACGCTCGCGCTGGTCGAGAAGAGCGCCGGCCGCGTCGCCTTCTACGCCCTGCCCGACGGCAGGCGGCTCGGCACGGTCGCGCTGGGGACGCAACCGCATGAGATCGCCGCCGATGCGGCGGGGCGGTTTGCCTATGTCGGCCATTACGGCGTTGCGAGCTGGAAGGCGCCCGGCGCGGGCGGCAGCCAGATCTGGGTCATCGACCTGCACAAGCGTGCGCTGGCGCGGACGATCGACATGGCGCCGTTCGGCCGTCTCCACGCCGTCCGTGTCGATGCGCGGGGACGGCTGTACGTCCTGTCGGAGAAGGACAGCATGCTGGCCCGCTTCGACGATCCCGCCAACGACGCCGCGCCGTCACGGCTGATCCCGGTCACCGGCGCGCGCAGCCATTATCTGGTCGTCCGGCGCGACGGTGCCCGCGCCTATGTCGCCGACACGTTGAGCGGCGCGGTCATCATGGTCGATCCCGAGGATATGGGCGTCGCCCCGATCCGCCGACGGATCGGTACAGCGCCGGAAGGGATGACGCTGAGCGCCGACGAACGGACGCTCTACGTGATCGACCGGCCGAGCGGGACGATCCATGCGCTCGACGCGACAACGCTGGAGGAACGCGCGCGCCGGCCGCTGCGCGGCGAGGCGGTGCGTATCGTCACGCAGGCCGACGGCCGGCTGATCGTCTCGAACACCGCGGACAAGAGCCTGTCGCGGCTCGACCCGGCGACGCTGGTCGAGCAGGATCGCCTGTCGCTCGACGCTGCGGCGCCGGGGTTGAACCTCGCCGGCGAGACGCTGTACGCCGCGCTCGAAAACGATCGGGTGGCGATCGTCGATACGCGCCGCTGGGCGCTCGCCGGCGGGTTCGCGACGGGCGCGGCGCCCGACGCCTCGGTGCTCGTCTAGGATGGATCGATGGTCAGGGTTTGGGAGGAAGCGCCTTCTCCGCAAAAGGCGGGACTATTGCAGATGAACGATCGAGGTGTTGCGGCAACACTCATATCCCGTCACCCCGGACTTGATCCGGGGTCCCGCTTCGTCCCGTGGGAAGAAGCGGGACCCCGGCGCAGGGCCGGGGTGACGGATCTGGTGAGGGTGGCGATCGAGCCTCAGGGGCGCTTCCCGGATCGACCATCGCGGTTGTAGACGTCTGATTTCTTTCGGTTAATGTCCTTCGCATGGCGGCGCCCCGCCGCTGCATCCCCGCCGAGACATGCGCGGCTGGCTGGAGACGATCCCTGACTGATGCCGCGTCCGTGGTGATTTGCGTACCCGCGCGCAACGAGGAGCAAGCCCTGCCCGGCCTGCTCGCCGCGCTTGGCCGTCTCGATGCGATGGGCGGGGCGACCGTGTGCCTGTATCTCGACGGGTGCGTCGACGGCAGCGAGACGGTGGTGCGGCACGCCGCCGCCAGCGTGCCGTTCGCATTGCTGCTGCAGGTGGGACCGGGCAGCACGGCATCCAACGCCGGCGTCGCGCGGCGCGCGGCGATGGCGATGGGACTGGCGCATCTGGCCGGCGCCGACGGCCTGCTGTTCACCACCGATGCCGACAGCCGGCCGCAGCGGGACTGGATCGCCGCGGGCCGTGCGGCGCTGGATCATGCCGATGTCGTCGCGGGCCGGATCGTCCGCCGCCACGGCGCGCGCGACGGCGCGCAGACGCGGCTGGAGCGATATTACAACCGGCTGCACGCCTATCGGCGGCTGATCGACCCGGTGAGCTGGGAGGCGCACGACACGCATCATTTCAGCGGCGGCGCCAATCTCGCGGTCCGGGCGTCGGCGTATCGCGCGATCGGCGGCTTCCGCCCGCTGCCGTTCGCCGAGGATGCGACCCTGCTCGACGATGCGGCGCGGGCCGGTTTCCGGGTGCGGCGCGATGGCGCGATGCTGGTCGAGACCTCGTCGCGCCGGCACGGGCGGGCGCCGCAGGGCCTCGCCAGCGCGTTGCGCGCCGCGGATGTCGGCGAGGTGCCACGCGTCGCGCATCCCGCGCAGATGGCGTGGCAGTGGCGCGAGCATGCCGCGATGCGCTTCGGCTTCCCGACGATCGATCATGGCAGGACCTGCGCCGCTCTCGGTGCGCGGCTGGGGCTGAGCGACGACCATGTGCGCGGCGTCGCGCGCGATTGCCCGAATGCGGAGGCGTTCGCGATGCGGATCGTGCCGGCGGCGCCAGGGGCGGCCGATCTGGTGACGCTGGACGAAGCCGAGGATGCGCTGGCGTTGCTCGAAGCGACATGGTGCGAGGCGGCGGCATGAGCGACATGCGCGACGTGCTGCGTGCGGCGATCGCACGCGCGGGATGGGATCGCGACCCGCCCCGCGATCCGGAGACGGCGGAGGCGTATCTGGCGCTGCTCGCCACGCTCTACGCCACGGGTCGGCGCGACCTGCCGCTCGGGCGCCTGCTGGAGGGGCATGTCGACGCGGTGCAGATCGTCGGGCGCTACGGCACCGCCGCGCAGGTCGAGCGGCTGCATGCGGCGCTGGCGGCGGGCGCGATGCTCGGCGTGTGGAATGCGGGGCTGGCGGGCGAACCGTTGATCCTCGCCGACGGCCGGCTGAGCGGGGGCAAGAGCTATGCATCGGGGGCGGGGGTGCTGACCCATGCGCTCGTGACCGCGCAGACGGACGACGGCAACCGCCTGCTGCTGGTCGATCTGGCGGCGGTGCCGCCGGCGATCGATCGCGACTGGTGGCGGATGACCGGCATGCAGCGGTCCGAGACGCATCAGGTGCGCTGGGCGGGCGCGGCGATCGACGCGGCGGCGGCCATCGGTCATCCGGAGGAGTACGTGCGCGAGCCGTTCTTCAGCGGTGGCGCGCTGCGCTTCGTCGCGGTCCATGCCGGCGGCGTCGCGGGCCTGTGCGACCGGACGCGCGACCATCTGGTCGCGACCGACCGTGCCGGCGATCCGTTCCAGGCGGCGCGGCTCGCCGATCTCTATGGCCTGGCGGAGGCGGCGGCGGGCGTCGTCCGCCGGGTCGCGGACGACTGGTTCGCTCCCGGCAACGACGCGCGGCTGATGCGGGTGGCGGCGGCGCGGCTGGCGGTCGCCGACGCGGCCGAACGCGCGATCGTGCTCGCGCAGCAGTCGGTCGGGCTCGCCGGCCATTTTCGCGATCACCCGCTGGCCGCGATGCTGACCGATCTGGCGGTCTATCTGCGCCAGCCGGCGCCGGATGCGCAGCGGCTGCGGGTCGGTGCGGCGGTCGCGAGCGGCGCGCTCGTCCCATCGCTGTGAGGCTGAGTCCGGGCCGGCCGCGCCATGCCGTCGTGGTCGCGCCGCATCCCGATGACGAGATCATCGGCGCGGCGGCGCTGATCGCGACGCTGGCGCGGCGCGGCACGCGGGTGTCGGTGGTGATCGTCAGCGACGGCGCCGCCTCGCATCCCGGCAGCCGGCGCTGGCCGCGCGCGCGCCTGATCGCGGAGCGCTATCAAGAGTCGCGGCGGGCGCTTCGTCGCCTCGGCGTGCCGGCGGGGGCGGTGCGCTGTCTCGGCCTGCCGGACAGCGCGGTCGGGGCACATCGCGTCGCCCTCGCGCGGGCGCTCCGCCGTCTCGTGCGCTCGGGCGTCGACCTCATCGTCGCGCCGGCCGCCGCCGATGCGCATCCCGACCATCGGGCGGTCGCCGCGGCGCTGCACCGGCTCGGCGGGCGGGCGCGACGGCTGTCCTATCAGGTGTGGCCGCCGCAATCGCCGCTGCGGCGCGGATCGCGCCTCGTCGCGATGCCCGGCGGCGCGGCGGCCAAGCGATCGCTGATCCGCGTCCATCGCACGCAGCTCGGCGCGATCGGCGACGATCCGGCCGGCTTCACGATCGCGCGGCACGAACTCGACGCCTTCTCGCATCCCCTCGAAGCCTATCTGGAGGTGCGGCGATGACCGCGATCGATCTCGGCGGGTTCGCCGGCAAATTCGCCGGCGACGACGATCCCTGGGGCACGTTCAGCAATCGCGACGAGGCGGTCAAGCGCCGTGCGATCCTGCACGCTCTGGGGCCGGGGCCGATCGGCCGGGTGCTGGAGCTCGCCAGCGGCAACGGATCGAACAGTGCGGCGATCGCACCGCGCGCCCTGCGTCTCGACGCGACCGAGGGGACGGCGGAGGGCACGCGGCTGACCGCGGCGGCGATCGCGCGCTATCCGCGGGCGCGCGCGTCCGCGCTCGCGCTGCCGGCAGCCTTCCCGCGCGGCGTGTACGATGCCGTCGTGGTGGCGGAGCTGCTCTATTATCTGTCGGAGCGCGACATGGCGCGGGTCGCGGTCGACGTCGCGGCCGCGCTGCGGCGCGGCGGGCGGCTGGTGCTGGCGCACCACCGGATCGACTTCTACGATTTCGCCCAGCATGCGGGCGGAATCCAAGCGCGTTTCCTCCGCCAGACCGGGCGGCACTGGCACGTCCGGCGCGTGCGCGCGCGCCGCCGGTGGCAGGTCTGCGTCGCGACCTGCACGGGCTGAAGCCGACCGGCGGGCGGCTCAGCCGGTCGGCGCGACGCCCATCGGCTCGCCGAGGCGCACGGATCGTTCGGGCTGCCAGCCGTCGTCGAATGCGATCACGCCGCGTCCGAACAGCATCACGACGGTCGAGCCGAGCAGGAAGCGGCCCATCTGCTCGCCCTTGCGCAACACGATGTCCCGGCCGGCATAGTCCCATTCCGACGCGCCATGCGCGCGCCGCGGATTGACGACGCCGTGCCAGACGGTCGCCATGCTGCCGACGATGGTCGCGCCGACCAGCACCATGACGAACGGCCCGTGGTCCGGCGAGTCGAAGACGCACACCACCCGCTCGTTGCGCGCGAACAGATTGGGCACGCCGCGCGCGGTGGTCGGGTTCACCGAGAACAGCGTCCCCGGCACGTAGATCATCCGCAGCAGCGTGCCGTCGCAGGGCATGTGGATGCGGTGATAGTCTTTCGGGGAGAGGTACAGATTGGCGAAACTGCCATGGCGGAACCGCGCGGCCAGCGTCGCGTCGCCGCCGACCAGCTCGGTCGTGGTGAAGCGATGCCCCTTGGCCTGGACGATGTGATGATCGTCGATCGCGCCGAACTGGCTGATCGCGCCGTCGACCGGGCAGGCGAATTCGGCGCCGGTGATCGGCCGCGCCCCCGCCTTGAGCGGACGGGTGAAGAAAGCGTTGAAGCTCGCGTAGCTGCGGACGTCCGCATCCGCGGCCTCGCTCATGTCGACGGCATAGGTGCGCACGAACCAGCGGATCAGCCGGGTCGTCACCGCTCCGCCCTCCGCGCCGGCGATGCGCCCGGCCAAGGCGGTCAGGCGCCGCTTGGGCAGCATATGCTGGAGAAGGATCTTCACGCGATCGGACATCGGCACCTCGAAACGTCGGCCGCCCACCCTAGCGCGATACGGGGGAAGGTCGAAGGAAATGGACCGCGGACCAGCGCAGCAGCCCGAACGCGGCGGGGCGAACGCGCGCGATGTATATTGACCGGGCCCGTCCTCCCGGACCATCTGGCCGGCGATGACCAAGAGCAAGGGACGCACCGGCGCACATGCGCGCGCCAACATCCAGCCGCCGCCGACCGCCGCCGAGCTCGACGCCGCGCAGCGCGAGGTCGCGCAGATCGAGGGGCGTCTGGTCGGCCTCGCCGCCGGCCATCCCTCGGTGAAGACGTGGAAGGCGCGCCTGCGGACCGCGCAGGCCGTGATCGCACGCGCGCCACGCGACGCTTAGGGCCGATCGACAGTCATCGGCGTCGCGACTTCGATAGCGTCGGTCCGTCACCCCGGGTCAAGCCCGGGGTGACGAGAAGACGACGGTTCGGCTACCATCATCGTCCCGATGCGTCGCAAGCATAGCTAGTGCGGCACGAACAATTTTGGCCGCCCGGCGTGATGGTTTCTGCGCTATCCGCGGCGTCATGACCGATCTCGCCATCCTTTTCGAGCATCCGCAATGGTTTGCGCCGTTATTCGCCGCGCTGGACGCCCGCGGGGTGGCGTATCGCGCGATCCATGCCGACGGCTTCGCCTTCGATCCCGCGGCGACCGCGCCGCCGGCCCGCGTCGTGTTCAACCGTATCGCCATGTCGAGCTTCCTGCGCGAGCCGGAACACCCGATCTTCCACGCGGCGGCGGCGCTGGCGCATTGGCAGGAGCGCGGCGCGCGCGTGCTGAACGGCGCCGGCGCGCTGGCGATCGACGCTTCCAAGGCGCGGCAATTGTCGCTGATCGCGGGGCTGGGCCTCGCCATTCCGGCGACCCGCGTCGTCCATCGCGCCGCCGATCTGACCGCCGCCGCGGCGGCACTGCGCTTCCCGATCATCGTCAAGGCGAACATCGGCGGGTCGGGCGCGGGGATCGTGCGCTATGACGATGCCGAAGCGCTCGCCGCGGCGGTCGCCGACGGCGCGGTGCCCGACAGCATCGATCGCGTCCTGCTGGTCCAGGAATATGTGCCGGCGCGCGGTGGCACGATCACACGGATCGAGACGCTCGGCGGCCGCTTCCTCTATGCGATCGAGGTCGACGGCGGCGGCAGCTTCGACCTGTGCCCCGCCGACGCCTGCGCGGTGCCCGGCCGCCCGACGATCACGATGACGCGGGTCGATCCCGATTCCGTGCTGATCGAGGCGGCGGAGGCGATCGTACGACGCGCCGGGATCGACGTCGGCGGGGTGGAGGTGCTGGTCGACGATCGCGACGGCGTCGCGCGCTTCTACGACATCAACGCCCTGTCCAATTTCGTCGCCAATCCGCTCGGGATACTCGGCTGGGACCCGCATGCGCGGCTCGTGGATTGGTTGGCCGGGATCATCGCGGAGACGAGCAAGTGAGATACGGATATTGGATGCCCGTCTTCGGCGGCTGGCTGCGCAACGTCCCCGACGAGGGCATGGCGGCGAGCTGGGATTATGCCAAGCGGCTGACCCAGGCGTCGGAGCGCTGGGGCTATGATCTCACCCTGATCGCGGAGCTCAACCTCAACGACATCAAGGGGATCGAGCAGCCGGCGCTCGACGCCTGGTCGACCGCGGCGGCATTGGCGGCGGTCACCGAACGGATCGAGCTGATGGTCGCGGTGCGCCCCAATTTCCACCATCCGGCGCTGTTCGCCAAGGCCGCGGCGAACATCGACCAGATCGCCGGCGGCCGGCTGGCGCTCAACGTCGTGTCGAGCTGGTGGGCGGACGAGGCGCGGCAATATGGATTGCAGTTCGACCAGCACGACGACCGTTATGCGCGCACCGACGAATGGCTGCGCGTCGTCGACGGACTGTGGACCGAGCCGCGGTTCAGCTTCGAGGGGCGGTTCTACCGGACGGAGGACGCGATCTGCGCGCCAAAGCCGGCCCGGCGGCCGATCGTCTATGCCGGCGGCGAGAGCGAGGCGGCCAAGGCGATGATCGCGGCGCGGTGCGACGCCTATGTCATGCACGGCGATCCCGTTGCGGCGGTCGCACCGAAGATCGCCGACATGCGCGCGCGCCGCCAGCGTGCGGGCGGACCGCCGATGCAATTCGGGATGGCCGCCTATGCGATCGTCCGCGACAGCGAGGCGGAGGCGAAGCGCGAGCTGGAGCGGATCACCACCGTCACCGATTTGCCCGCGGGATATGACAATTTCGACCAATGGCTGTCGGGCACGCAGCTGGAGCGCGACTTGCAGGTGCAGGAATATTCGGTGTCGAACCGCGGGCTGCGGCCCAATCTGGTCGGCACGCCCGAACAGCTCAAGGAGCGGATCGCCGAATATGAGGCGGCGGGGCTCGACCTGCTGCTGCTCCAGATGAGCCCGCAGGCCGAGGAGATGGAGCGGTTCGCGGTGCAGGTGATGGGCACGGCGTGAGGTGATCGCCGCCGGCGGGGTCAGCGCCGCGCCGTCGCCAGATGGTGCAGCACGATCCCCGACGTCGTCGCGACGTTCAGCGAATCGAACCCCGCCGTCATCGCGATACGCAGGCTGCGCGCGCGCGCGAGGATGTCCGGCGACAGGCCCGGCCCCTCGGCGCCGAGCAGCATGGCGTTGCGCGGACCCGGCCGCCAGTCGGCGAGTTGCATCACCCCGACGGGACTGAGCGCGACCGGGGCGAAGCCGTGGCGGTCGAGCAGCGCCAGCGCGTCCTCGTCGCGCGCCAGCCGGGCGGTGGGGACCAGCAGCGTCGCGCCGACCGACACCCGGATCGCCTTGCGGTACAGCGGGTCGCAGCAATCCGCGTCGAGCAGCACCGCCGCCGCCCCGAAAGCGGCGGCGTTGCGGAAGATGCCGCCGATATTGTCGTGGTTGGCGATGCCCGACAGCAGCAGGACGTCGCCGTCGCCGCGCAGGCGGGCGAGCAGCGCGTCGGCGTCGGGCACGTCGGTGCGCCGGCCGATCGCCAGGATGCCGCGGTGGATCGCGAAACCGGCGATGGCGTCGAGCACCGGCTGCGCGGCGACGAACACCGGCACGTCGTCGCCAAGCTGCGCGACGAGCGGCCGCAGCGCGTCGAGCCGCTTCGCCGCGATCAGCAGGGAGAGCGGGCGGTGCAGCGCACTCCCGACCAGTTTCTCGACGACCACCTTGCCTTCCGCCACGAACAGCCCGGCCCGCCCGACGAGGTCGCGCTCGCGGATGTCACGATAGGGTTCGATCCTGGGATCGTCGGGGTCGTGGATTTCGATGAGCATCGGCATGGACGGTTACCCGGCCACGGACGGGGCGGCTAGAGCATGTGGGCATCGGTGTCGGCCTCGCGCTTCCTAATCTCCCCCGTTCCCCATCCCACCGGAACCGTTCGTGCTGAGCCTGTCGAAGCACAGTGAGACTCACCTGCCCTTCGACAGGCTCAGGGCGAACGGACTAGAGGGGGGAGGGGCGCTAGTTGATCAGAACACCGCCCGCGCCGTCGCCCACCAGTGCTCCTGCGAAAGCAGGAGCCCACGGTACCGGACACCGCAAGGCGTTGATCTGCTTGGCCCTGGGTTCCTGCGTCCGCAGGAACACTGCACCGGGGTGACGGGCATGATAAGGGAATCGGTCGAACCTCGCGGCCGAGAACCCGCAAAAATACCTGCCCCCGGCAACGCGTTTCGCCACCGCCCCATTGATCGGCGATGACGGCGGATGCATCAGACGCGCCATACCCTGTTGATCGGACCATCCATGCGCCTGTTTGCCGCCACTGCCACGATGATGTTGCTGTCGACGACGGCCTTCGCCCAGACCAATGCACCCGCCGCCGCATCCGCCGCTCTGCCCGCGACCAACCCGTTCGCGCAGGCGAGCACGCGGCCGTTCGAGGCGCCGCCGTTCGACCGGATCAAGAGCACCGACTACGCGCCGGCCCTGCTCGCCGGCATGGCCGCGCAGCGGGCGGAGATCAACGCGATCACCCGCGCCCGCAGCGCCCCCACGTTCGAGAACACGATCGCCGCGATGGAGCGGTCGGGTCGCCTGCTCGAGCGCGCGAGCCTCGCTTTCTCGGGCGTGGTCGGCGCCAATACCGACGACACGCTCCAGAAGACCCAGGCCGACCTCGCGCCCGCCTTCGCCGCGCATCAGGACGCGATCAACCTCGACCCGGCGCTGTTCGCGCGCGTCAAGACGATCTACGACCAGCGCCAGTCGCTTCGCCTCGATGCGGAGCAGCTGCAGGTGTTGACGCTCACCTATCAGAACATGGTCCGCGCCGGTGCGCAGCTGTCGCCGGCCGACAAGCTGACGCTCAGCCGCTACAACAGCCAGCTCTCGACGCTGGAGACCGCGTTCCAGCAGAAGCTGCTCGCCGCCGCCAAGGCGGGCGCCTTGGTGGTCGACGACAAGGCGAAGCTCGCCGGCCTGTCCGACGGCGAGATCGCCGCCGCGGCCGACGCCGCCAAGGCGCGCGGGATGGCGGGCAAATACGTGCTGACGCTCCAGAATACGACGCAGCAGCCCGAACTCGCCACGCTGACGGATCGCGCGACGCGCGAGGCGCTGTTCAACGCGAGCTGGACCCGGGCGGCGAAGGGCGACGCCAACGACACGCGCGACACGATCGCGCAGATTGCGCTGCTGCGCGCGCAGAAGGCAAAGCTGCTCGGCTTCCCGACCTGGGCCGATTACGTGCTGCAGGACCAGATGGCGAAGACGCCGAAGACCGCGCTCGGCTTCATGCAGCAGCTCGGCACGCCGGTGGCCGCCGAGCAGCGCCGCGAGGCGGCCGAATTGCAGGCGCAGATCAAGGCGACCGGCGGCAACTTCGCGCTCAAGCCGTGGGACTGGGACTTTTATTCCGAACAGGTCCGCAAGGCGAAATACGATCTCAACCAGGACCAGCTCAAGCCCTATTTCGAGATCAACAAGGTACTGACCGACGGCGTCTTCTACGCCGCCAACCAGCTGTACGGCCTGACCTTCAAGCGCCGCACCGACATTCCGGTCTATCAGCCCGACGTCATGGTCTACGAGGTCGACGAGGCCGACGGCACGCCGGTCGGCCTGATGTATTTCGATTATTGGAAGCGCGACAACAAGAACGGCGGCGCGTGGATGTCGAACTTCGTCAACCAGTCGAAGCTGCTGGGGACGAAGCCGGTCATCTACAACGTCGGCAATTTCACCAAGCCCTCGGCGGGGCAGCCGGCGCTGATCAGCTTCGACGACGTGACGACGATGTTCCACGAATTCGGCCATGCGCTGCACGGCCTGTTCGCCAACCAGACCTATCCCAGCGTCTCGGGCACCAACACCGCGCGCGACTTCGTCGAATTCCCGTCGCAGTTCAACGAACATTGGGCGCTCGATCCCAAGGTGCTGCCGCATTATGCGGTCGATTACCGCAGCGGACAGGTCATCCCGCAGGCGCTGGTCGACAAGATCAAGCGCGCCGGCACGTTCAACTCGGGCTATTCCTTCGGCGAGGCGCTCGCCGCGGCGGAGATGGACATGAGCTGGCATTCGCTGACCGCGGCACAGGGCAAGCAGAACCCCGACGCGTTCGAGACGCAGGCGCTCGCCGCCACCGGGCTCGACGTCGCCGACGTGCCGCCGCGCTATCGGTCGAGCTATTTCCTCCACATCTGGGGCAACGGCTATTCGGCGGGCTATTACGCCTATAGCTGGACCAAGATGCTGAGCGCGAACGCGTTCAACTGGTTCGAGCAGCACGGCGGGATGACGCGCGCCAACGGCCAGCGCTTCCGCGACCTGGTCCTGTCGAAGGGCCATACCGAGGATTACGCGCCGATGTTCCGCACCTTCAACGGTGCCGACCCGCAGGTCGGGCCGCTGCTGAACGATCTCGGCCTCAACGCCGACGGTTCGCGCATCGCGGTGGACACGGCGACGCCGCCGGTCAGCGACGGCACGGTGCCGGCCGCCCCGTCCGCCAAGCCCGCGACGGGCAAGACGCGGGGCTGAGCCCGGCGCCACGGCCATCGCGGGGAGGGGCGCTGCCTATCGCGCGCTGGTCGCCGGTCCCACCGGCAGCCAGCGTTCGGGCAGGGTCACCGTGACCCGCTGCTTGATATCGGCTGCCGAGGTCGCGAGCATCACCGTGTAGCGGCCGGGCGCGACATGCCATTGGTGTCGCGTTTCGTCCCAGGTGGCGAGCAGCCGCGGATCGACCGTCACGGTGCGCTGCTCCGACTGTCCGGGACGCAGCGCCGCCTTGGCATAGCCCGCCAGTCGCTTGGGCGCTTCCCATGTGCCGTCGGGCGACGCGACATAGACCTGACCCAGTGCCTGACCGGGGATCGTGCCGGTGTTGCGCAGCGTGAAGCCGACCTGAAGGTCACCCGCGACTTCGCGCGCGGTGAGCCCGCCCTGGTCGAAGCGCCCGTAGCTGAGGCCGAAGCCGAACGGGAACAGCGGACGCGCGCCGGTCCGGTCGATCCATTTATAGCCGACCGCCGCTCCTTCGGTGTAGCGGACGCCGAAGATCTGTTTGTCGGGCAGGCCCTTGCCGGCGATCGTCGGCCGCGGATACTGGTCCGGAGTCGCCGGGAAGGTGATCGGCAGATGGCCCGACGGGTTGACCGCGCCCGACAGGATGCGGGCGATCGCGGGGCCGCCGCGGCTGCCGGGATACCAGCTTTCGACGACGCCGCGCACGTCGGCGATCCACGGCATGGCGACCGCGCCGCCGGTTTCCAGCACGACGATCGTGTTGCGATTGGCCTTGGCGACCGTGTCGATCAGCCGGTCCTGATCGTCGGGCAGCGACAGCGGGAAATCGAGCGATTCGGCGGTCCATTGCGTCGCGAACACGATCACCACGTCGGCGTTCCTGGCCTTCGCGGCGCTGGCGGCCGGGTCGGTGCCCGGATCGTAATCGACCGTCGCGTCGGGGCGTTCGGCCTTGATCGCCGCGAGCGGCGACGATTTGTCGTAGACGATCGGCCCCGGCCACGATTTGGGGCCGAGCCCGCGCACCGCATTGCCGCCGGGGGCATAGACCTGCGCCGAGCCGCCGCCCGACAGCACCCCGACGTCGGCATGGCCGCCGACGACGAGGATGCGCTTCGCCGCGCGCGTCAACGGCAAGATGCCGCCCTCGTTCTTGAGCAGGACGATGCCATTCTCCGCCGCCGTCTGCGCGACGACCGCATGTGCGGCGAAATCGATCGGGCCGGGCGTGACGGGATCGTCGACCGCGCCGCTGACGATCAGCGCACGCGCGATCCGGCGGACCTTGTCGTCGAGCGCCGCGATCGGCACCTTGCCGCTCGCGATCGCCGCCTTTAGCTTGTCGCGCCAGACGTAATTGTCCTTGTTGGACACGCCGGTTTCCTGATCGAGCCCGCCCAGCGCATTCTCGACCGTGTCGTGCTGCGCGCCCCAGTCGGACATCACATAGCCTTTATACCCCCAATCGCCCTTCAGCACGCGGTTGAGCAGCCAGTCGTTCTGGCAGGCGTGCTTGCCGTTGACGAGATTGTACGAACACATCACCGAGCCGGGATCGCCCCGCTCGATCGCGATCTGGAAGGCGAGCAGGTCCGAGGTGCGGGCGGCGCCTTCGTCGATCGCGACGTCGACGGTGCTGCGCCCGGTCTCTTGGTCGTTGAGCGCGAAATGCTTGACCGTCGTGACGATCCGGTTCGACTGGATGCCCTTCATGAACGCGCCGACCATCGTCCCCGCCAGCCACGGGTCCTCGCCGCCATATTCGAAATTGCGGCCGTTGCCGGGCTCGCGGGCGAGGTTGACGCCGCCGGCGAGCTGCACGTTGAAGCCGGACGCGCGCGCTTCGGCGCCGACCATCGTGCCGCCCGCCATCGCCACCGCCGGGTCCCACGTCGCCGCGCTGAGGATGCCCGACGGCAAAGCGGTGCGCTCCAGGGCCGGTGGCGCTTCGCCCTGCGTCGCGACGCCGCTGCCCGCATCCGCCTGCCATTGCGGCGTGAACCCCAGCCGGGGAACGCCCGGCACGAAGCCCGCCGATTGCGGTCGCGCCTGCGGATCGCGGAAGCTGTTCCAATCCTGCTGCGTGCCGAAAAAGCCCGTCACGACCGCGAGTTTCTCGTCCTCGGTCATCGCCTGGACCAGCAGCTCGGCGCGTCGGTCCGCGGACAGCGTCTTGTCCTGCCATGCGCTGGCCGCGACCGGCGCCGCTGCGGTGACGGGGCCCGAGGGGCCGGCGAGGGCGCCGACCAGCATTGTCGTGGCGAGTAGCAAAGCGCGCATGGTCGAAGCCTCCGAGTCGATACCGCGTCCGACGCGAACGGTCCGACCGCCACGGGTATTCCGGACTATCGGCCGCCGCGTCAAACCCCTTGCAGTCGTAGGCGCAGCGCCGGGCGGAAGGCCGTCGTCGGCGAAAAATCGAGGGTAGCCAAATGTTTGTATGCCGATCGCGACCCCGATAAGCTGCCGTTGCCGCCGCCGTGACGACGGCAGCGGATCGGTGCGGACTGCATAAGGGAGCAAGACAATGCCGACGATCATCACCACGGACGGGACGGAGATCTTCTACAAGGACTGGGGGCCGCGCGACGCGCAGGTCGTCATGTTCCATCATGGCTGGCCGCTGAGTTCGGACGATTGGGACGGGCAGATGATGGCCTTCGTCGCCAAGGGCTATCGCGTCGTCGCCCACGACCGCCGCGGCCATGGCCGATCGAGCCAGGCGGCGACCGGCCACGACATGGATGGCTATGTCGCCGACGTCGTCGCGCTCACCGACGCGCTCGACCTGCGCGGCGCCGTCCACATCGGCCATTCGACCGGTGGCGGCGAAGTGGCGCGCTACGTCGCCCGCGCCAAGCCGGGGCGGGTCGCCAAGGCGGTGCTGATCAGCGCGGTCGCGCCGATCATGATCCAGAGCGATGCCAATCCCGACGGCGTGCCGCTGTCGGTCTTCGACGAGATCCGCGAACAGACCGCGACCAATCGCGCGCAATATTTCTACGACTTCACGCTGCCGTTCTTCGGCTACAATCGCGACGGCGCGGAGGTGAAGGAGGGCGTGCGGCGCAACTGGTGGCGGCAGGGCATGACCGGCAGCGTGCTCGCCCATACGCTCGGCATCAAGGCCTTCTCGGAAACCGACTTCACCGGGGATCTCGAGGCGATCACGGTGCCGACGCTGGTGCTGCACGGCGAGGACGACCAGATCGTGCCGTTCGCCATCACCGGCAGGAAATCGGCGGAGATCGTGCCGGGCGCCAAGCTCATCTCCTATCCCGGCTATCCGCACGGCATGCCGACGACGCACGCCGGCCGGATCAACGCCGATCTGCTCGCCTTCGTCGAGGGCTGAGCCGCCACGGGCGGCGGCGGGTCCGGTGTCGCGACGCCGGACCCGCCGCACGCCAAGCCGATGCACCAGATTAGGACTTCGTTAACCCTAGACTGGTCCGACCTTCTCCGCAGGGATCGTCTATCGATCCGGCCAGGAGGCGGATCATGGCGCAGATTACGGCGGCGACCCTGTGGATGATATTGACCGGCGGCTTCGCGGCATCGGTTCCGATCGCGCTGCTGCGGCGCGATGGCTCCGCGGCGCTCGCCATGGCGGTGGGCGGACTGCTTGCCGGCCACCTGTCGCATCTCCCGGCGCCGATGCTGGCCTGGGCATCGATCGCGGTGGCGGTCGGGCTGGCGGCGGCGCTTGCCGGATGCATCCTCAACGCCGCCTTCGGCGGTCGCTCCGCCTATGCGCTGGGGCTGGTGCTGACCGCGACGACGCTGGGCGCGATCGCCTCGGCACCCGCCACCGCGTCGCAGGATCGCGTAAGCGGGCCGGCGGCGGGGATCGCCCTGAGCGCCGCGCTGACGACGCTGGCCACCGGGTGACGCCACGCCTTTAGTCGTAAAACGCACTTTTATATTTGACGTTGCGCTTTCGGATCGTCATGAAAATCAAGCCGTTAGGCATCCTCCCCAACAGGATTACTGGGGCCGCTCCGGCGGCCCCCTTTTATGTCCGGCCCCCTTTTAGGTCCGGCGGCGCGTCACTGGGTGTGCAGCACGCCGCTGAACACCGCGTCCTCCAACGCCCGCCCGGCGCCGAGCGCGACGCACATCAGCGGCGCTTCGGCGACGATCACCGGCAGCCCGGTCGAGCGGCTGAGCACCTCGTCCAGCCGGCGCAGCAACGCCCCGCCGCCGGTCATCACGATACCCTGTTCGACGATATCGGCGGCGAGCTCCGGCTCGACTTGTTCGAGCGTCTTCATCACCACCTCGACGATCTGCGCGACGAGATCGGCGAGCGCATCGGCGATCTCGGTCTGGCTGATGCTGATTTCCTTGGGGATGCCGTTCATCAGGTCGCGCCCGCGCACGCGCATGTCCGGCTCCGGCTCGCCCGTCGGCCGGCTGGCGGCACCGATCTGTTGCTTGATCCGCTCCGCGGTCGCTTCGCCGATCATCAGATTGTGCTTGCGGCGGATGTGCGAGGCGATCGCCTCGTCGAGCTTGTCGCCGCCGACGCGCACCGAATTGCTGTAGGCGAGGCCGCCGAGCGAGAGCACCGCCACCTCGGTGGTGCCGCCGCCGATGTCGACGACCATGAACCCGATCGGTGCGGTGATCGGCAGCCCGGCGCCGATCGCGGCGGCGAGCGATTCCTCGATCAGCAGCACCTTCGCCGCGCCGGCGCTGGTCGCCGCCTGGCGGATCGCGCGCCGCTCGACCTGCGTCGATCCCGCCGGCACGCAGATCACCATCTTGGGATTGCGCTGCAATCGGCCGGCGTCGCCATGCACCTTCTTGATGAAATGCTTGATCATCTGCTCGGCGACGTCGATGTCGGCGATGACGCCGTCGCGTAACGGCCGGATCGTCTCGACGCCTTGCGGCGTCTTGCCCATCATCAGCTTGGCGTCGGCACCGACCGCGAGCACCTTGGGGATGCCGTCGCGCGTCTCGATCGCGACGACGGAGGGTTCGTCCAGCACGATGCCGCGACCGGCGACGAACACCAACGTGTTCACGGTGCCGAGGTCGATCGCCATGTCATGCGAGGCAAGACCGAAATTGAGGGACAGTCGCAGCGCAGCCTACCTTGTTGGGAGTGGCACCGGCCGTCGGCCGATGCGAAGGCCCCGCGCATTGGCGCTTTGCCGGGCAGCGTCAACCGGCGTGCGTCCACCGGCC